>JALONU010000164.1 GCA_025454775.1 Bacteroidales bacterium
CAGGGAACAGGTTGTGCCGGACAGTCAGGCAGACGGAAAGGAGGTAAAAGTATGACAGGAATCTCATTTGCCAACCCTTCCTGGCTCTGGCTGCTTCTGGCAGTACCTGCCATGATAGCCTTATATATTTTCAGGCAGCACAAAACTTTCGCCTCGCTTCATATGCCCGGGCTCAGTCCATTTGAAAATAGCGGGAGATCCTTCAGAACCTGGCTGCGCCATATCCTGTTCACGTTAAGAACGATTGCAATCGCTCTTCTTGTTATAGTTCTTGCACGACCTCAGACTACCGACAAATTCCAGAATACCAGTACTGAAGGAATAGATATCATTCTCACGATCGATATTTCCGGAAGCATGCTGGCACGCGATTTTAAGCCTGACAGGCTGGAGGCATCAAAAAACGTTGCTACGGAATTCATTTCAGGAAGACCTTATGACCGAATGGGCCTTGTTGTGTTCAGCGGCGAAAGCTTCACTCAATGCCCGCTCACGACTGATCATGCAGTGGTGATAAACCTTATGCGTGAGATACAGAGCGGTATGATCGAGGACGGAACCGCAATCGGCAACGGGCTGGCCACTGCTATCAGCAGGATCAAGGATTCGGAAGCAAAGAGCAAGGTGATAATATTGCTTACCGACGGTGTCAATAACAGGGGAGATATAGCACCTTCGACGGCTGCCGATATTGCAAAGACCTATGGCATAAGGGTTTATACGATTGGTGTCGGCACAATGGGAACTGCACCATATCCTGTCCAGACTCCGTATGGCATTCAGTACCAGAATATGCCTGTGGAAATCGACGAACCGGTGTTGAAGGAAATCGCCTCCAAAACGGGAGGACGTTATTTCAGGGCAACCGATAATAACAAGCTCGTAGAGGTATACTCTGAAATCGACAAGCTGGAAAAGTCGAAGATCGATGTGCGCCAGTTCATCAGGAAAGAAGAAAAGTTCTTCGTGCCGGCAATGATAATTTTCATACTCCTTGCTCTTGAGATACTGGTAAGGACAACTGTATACAGGAACATCACTTAAAAGAACAGACAATGCAATTGTTCAGATTCGCAAATCCTGATCTGCTCTACCTCCTGCTGATACTGCCGGTGCTGGCTGCCATTTTCATAATTAATGAAGCCAGGAAACGGAAAGCCGTCAGGAAGATCGGCGACGAAGCGCTTGTTAAAAAATTGCTGCCTGAACTGTCCAGGATTCGGCCTGTAATCAAGTTCATCCTTCAGCTCACCGCTGTTGCGGCCATGATAATTCTGCTTGCAAGACCCCAGTTCGGGTCAAAGCTTGAAGAGGTCAGAAAGGAAGGAGTGGAAGTGATCATCGCCCTTGATGTAAGCAACTCGATGCTCGCTCAGGATATCCAGCCCGACAGGCTGACGCGTGCAAAGCAAGCCCTTACACGGCTTATAGATAACCTCGAAAATGATAAAATCGGACTGGTAGTCTTTGCCGGAGATGCCTATACCCAGATCCCGATCACCACGGATTATATCTCGGCAAAAATGTTCCTTTCGGCCATCGGGCCGGAAATGGTGCCAAAACAGGGCACGGCAATAGGGTCGGCCATAAACCTCGGCATGAGATCATTTTCTCCGGGCGAGGGCAGGAGCAAAGCCATGATAATCATAACCGACGGAGAAAACCATGAAGATGATCCTGTTGCCGCAGCCGAAGAAGCCGCAAAGGCAGGGATTGTGATCCATACCATCGGCATAGGTTCCGCCCAGGGTGTTCCGGTGCCTGTCACGGCAGGAGGGGGCAGGGATTACCTGAAAGACAACGAAGGGAACACGGTGATCACAAAGCTCGACGAGGATATTCTGCGCAAGATATCTGCAGCTGCCGGTGGAAGCTACGTCAGGGCAGGCAGTTCCAGCATCGGGCTTGACGAAGTATACGACGAGATCAGGAAAATGAAAAAACAGGACCTGGAAAGCACAATGTACACGGAATATAACGACCAGTTCCGGATATTTGCGGCTGTCGCCCTTTTCCTTCTGCTTCTGGAATTCATCATCATGGAGCGAAAAAACAGGAAGCTGGCAAACATAAGGCTCTTCAGAATAAAGATGTAAGTTTACAAAGTGAAGCTATGTTTTCGGACTTTACATACAGGCACAATTACGGACATGCACTGCTGGCGGTTCTGATGTTCTTTTTTCTGTCTTCTTCAATATTAGCCCAGGCCGACAGAAAGCTTATCCGTGAAGGAAACCGTGAATATTCTAGGGAGAAGTATTCCGACTCGGAGATAGCATACAGGAAGGCGCTCGACAAAAACAATCAGTCAGCCGATGCGGTCTTCAACACCGGAGACGCACTCTACCGTCAGAAGAAATATGAGGAAGCAGGAAAACAGTTCATCGAAAATCATGATATGAACGATGACAGGAAGAAACGGTCTGCCAGTCTGTACAACCTGGGTAATTCACTTCTGATGGCCAACAAGATCGGGGAAAGCATTGATGCCTACAAAGGTTCGCTGAGGCTTGATCCTGACAACCTGCAGACAAAATATAATCTTGCCTACGCCCAGGATCTGCTGAAGAAACAACAGCAACAACAACAACAACAACAACAACAACAGGAACAGGATAAACAGGACCAGAACGGGCAGAACAAGGAGCAGCAGCAGAACGAAGACAATAAGGATCAACCGGAACAGAAGGAGGGACAGCAGCAGCAGGAACAGAAACAACAGGGAATGTCGAAGGAAGATGCTGAGAGACTGCTGAATGCACTGGCAGGAGACGAGAAAAAGATCCAGGAAAAGGTCAAGCTTGCTAAAGCCCGGAATGCAAGGGTCCGGACTACCAAAAACTGGTGATATAGGTGAAAATGAAAAAACTGCTGATATATATAATACTGATAATGCTTTTCTCACCGGCCAGGGCGCAGGAGAAGGATGATATCAATGTCGAAGTCGAATATCCTTCTGTTGTCAGGGCAGGCCAGCAATTTACCATTTCATATTCGGTAAACGCCGGCGGAGGCGATTTTGCAGTACCCTCATTCCAGGGTTTCTATAAGCTTATGGGGCCTTCAACATCTTACAGCTCAAGCACCCAGATCATAAACGGAAAATGGTCATCGCAGGCAACCTACAGCTACTCCTACGTGCTGCAGGCCATGGAGGAGGGAAAGTATTCCTTCCCGCCTGCCCAGTTCACACTTAAGAATAAGACCTATCTGTCTGACTCTGTCAGGATTGAAGTTATAGCCGGTAATGCCCAACAGCCAGGCAACGTACAACAGGGAAACAGGGCTGAAGCATCTGAGGAGATCGATGCTGAAAATCAGAACCTTTTCGTGTCATTGCTGCTGAGCAGGAAGGAGGTTTACCTTGGTGAAGGTATTCTGGCTACTGTAAAGATCTATACGAGGCAGGATCTGTCAGGGATCAGCGAGATAAAATACCCCGGATTCACAGGGTTCATGAAGACTGACCTCGAAACTCCTCCGCTGAATCAGCTCCGGCAGGAAAATCTGAACGGTACTGTATATGGTACCGGAGTCATTCAGCAGTTCCTTTTATATCCCCAGGTAACGGGTGAAATAATTATCGATCCCGTTCAGGTCACTGTTCTGGTTCAGCAGAAATCGGGTGCCTCCGACCCCTTCTTCGGTGATTTCTTTTCTACGTACCAGACGGTCCAGAAACCTCTTATAAGCAGTAAGCTGAAGGTAATGGTAAAACCCCTGCCAGGAACAAAACCTGATGATTTCTCTGGTGTTGTAGGCAGTTTGTCGCTTACAGCCTCTATCAACAGGGACACTGTGAACGTCAACGATGCAGTTAACCTTAAGATCGTTGCTTCGGGTACGGGAAACCTTAAACTGGCGGAAGCCCCGGGGCTGAAGCTTTCTCCGGACCTGGAAACATATGATCCCAAGATCACCGACAACTTCAAGAGCAGTGCAGCAGGAACAACAGGACAAAGAACCTTTGAATTTCTTCTGATCCCTCGTCATTACGGAAGTTACACAATTCCACCTGTGACGTATTCATATTTCAACACATCAACAGGAAAGTATGAGCAGCTCCGTACTAGTGAATTCACATTTTATGCGAGAAAGGGTGATGAACAGGATACAGGAATAACTGTTTACGGCGGAGTGTCAAAACAGGATGTAAAATACCTGGGAAAGGACATACGCTTCATAAGGGAGAAAACCGGCAAGCTCAGAAAATCAGCGGGACTGATCGTTGCCGGACGTTCATTCTACAGTATCTATGCTGCAGCTTTGCTCGTATTCCTTGCCATTCTTTTTATCAGGAGGGAACATATACGACGCAATGCTGATATAACTGCCGTCAGGAACCGTAAGGCGGGCAGGATAGCATCCGCGAGGCTTCGGGAAGCATCTTCATGCATGAAAAAAGGTGAAAAAGACAGGTTTTACGAAGAAATACTTAAAGCATTGTGGGGGTACCTGAGTGACAAGCTGGGAATTCCCGTTGCAGAACTAACCAGGACCAGCGCAGTAAACGCTCTCCGGGAAAGAGGAGTGGAGGAGGACTGGATTAATGAATTGACAGGACTGCTCGACAGATGCGAATATGCCAGATATGCTCCGTCTGGAGAAGCTTCGGAGCTTTCAGATATCTATACGGGTGCTTCCCGCCTGATATCGTCAATTGAAAACAAGCTTGGATGAGATGAAAAGGAAATTCGCAGCAGTTGTTCTGGCTCTGCTGGTATATGCCGGATGGGCTTCCGCACAGGAGGATAAGACCGGGCAGTTCAGCCGTGGTGCAGACTTTTTCAAGGAAGGAAGCTATGAAAAGGCCCTCGATGAGTGGCTCGACCTGTACAACACAGGTTACAGGTCTGCAGATCTTGCCTACAATATCGGTAATGCCTGGTTTAAGCTGAATAATGTCCCAGGTGCAATTCTGTTCTACGAAAGAGCCAGGCTCCTCAAGCCTGCCGATGAAGATATCAACTATAACCTCCAGATAGCTAAGACCCTGACAGTTGACCGCTTTGAGGAAATTCCGGAATTGTTCTTTGTCAGGTGGTATGACTTTATGGCGCTCTCACTTTCATCAAACCGCTGGGCAAGGCTTAGCATTGCAGCTTTCCTGCTGTGCCTTGTTTTCATTTCAGCTTACTTCTATTCGGCAAAATACAGGCTCAAGGTGCTCGGTTTCTGGCTTGGATTAGTTTTACTGTTCTTCTCAGGATCATCGCTTGCCTTCTCGCTGCACAACAGGAAACTGGTATATGACAGTTCAAAAGCCATTATTTTCAGCCCTGTCGTAAATGGTAAAAGCTCACCCGACAACAGCGGGACTGACCTTTTCATGCTTCACGAGGGTACAAGTGTATTCATCGAAGATCAGGTGAGTGACTGGTATGAAGTCAGGCTTTCAGACGGAAACAAAGGGTGGATACCCGCTAACAGCCTTGAAATTATTTAATCTGGTGCAACTTATTTGCTATCTTTCAGGTCAGAATATTGTACATCAATAAACTATCCGGCCATGAGAAAGATTCTCTTCATCTCACTTATTCTGATAGCTGCAACTTCATGCAAGAAAACCGAGTGGGCTCCTGAAGGACCGACCGATATAAGGGTCAGAAACCTGCAGGGCGACCTGGCATTCAATGAAGTGATAGTTAAAACTGCCGGCGGAAGGGATACTACGGGAAATATAAAGGAATTCGGCACCATTGCAGCAGGAGCTGTATCTGACTACCATCGGGTAACGTTTGCATACCCCAAGGCAGAAATCACTGCTACGATAAACGGACAACTCTTCTCCACAGGTGAATTCTTCAGCACATACATGCAGTATATCGGCCAGCAGAGAATCACATATGAAGTGTTTATTTCCAATATGGATAATAGAATCCTGAAGATCAATAATGTTGTCTTTGATGAGCCCCTTGAGCTGAAATGAAAAAGAAAGCTGTCAACACTTCCCGAGTTCCTGTTTACAGGGATGCAGGCTTTGAACTTTATAATGCAGAAACCGCTTCTGCGGCTTTCGCAGGAGAAACAGATCCTGAAAGAGAACCAGGCATTTACATATACTCGCGCTACAGGAATCCGACTGTGGTTGCTGCCGAGGAAGAGATAATGAAGCTCGAGAATGCCGGATGGGCCCTGCTTACACAGTCGGGAATGTCGGCGATCGACACGGCAGTTTCAATCTTCCAGAAAGGAAGAGAACTTAGGCCCTGGCTTTTTCTCAGCGAGATCTACGGTGGTACTATATCATATTATGAACTGATACTCAGGAAACAAAGGGGCCTCGACATACATATCTTCGAACCTTCCGACGGACGCTATAATATGGATGAATTCGAAAAGATGGTTGAAAGGATCCGGCCTGAGTTCATTTATATTGAAGCAATATCCAATCCCATGCTCATAGTCCCCGATGCAGCAGGCATGATAAGCATTGCACGGAAATATGGGTCAAGAATTATCGCCGACAATACTTTTGCCACACCATATCTGTGGAAACCGCTTGAAGACGGAGCGGACATTGTCATTCACAGCGCTACCAAGTATTTCTCCGGGCATGGAAACATAACCGCAGGTGTTCTATGCGGCAACGACGACAGCCTGATGAAACAGGCACTTAATTACAGGAAATATATAGGCCACATGATCTCTGCCGACGACGCTTACAGGCTGCATGACCAGATTCAGACCTTCGAGCTCAGGTTTGTCAGGCAGTGTGCCAACGCATCAGCGGTCGCCACCCTGCTGGAGAAATCAGAAATGGTGGAAAAAGTATGGTACCCTGAACTGCCGGATCATCCAACCCGCAGGGAAGCAGCAAAATTGTTCGGCAATAAAGGCTGGGGAGGGATGGTTACTCTCGATTTTGCCGGAAGCGATAAGGCGGAGAAGAAAAAAAGAAGGGATGACTTTGTAAAAGCAGTATCGGAAAAGATAAGGCTCATACCGTCGCTTGGAGATCCGCGGACCATAGTCCTTCCGGTTGAATCTGTCTGGGGCGTCAAATACCCTGAACCCGGAATGCTCAGGTTATCTGCAGGCTTCGAAACCACCAATGTCCTCCTTGAAACTATCAGCTCAGGTTTGGCTACCCTCTGACCACGAATCCACCCAGCACCATCTGGCTTTCCCCTTCCCCATCGACGGTGATATATCCGGCTGCACCAGGCCGA
>JALONU010000025.1 GCA_025454775.1 Bacteroidales bacterium
GCAACATACCCCGGAGAACCAGGCTATGAGTCGGAAATACATGATGTGGTCATTAACGGTGCCGGCATAATCCTTACCCTCGATGCCGACATCACCACTTCAATCAGGAATGTTACCCTTACTACAGGCACTCTCGATATATCAGCAAGCACCCTTACCATGACAGGAAACCTGTCGGGAGGGAGTACACTTACTTTTGCTTCCGGAAGACTTAATATTGGCGGCGACAACACCACGACGGGAACTCTCAACGTGGGTATCGGGACATTCAACTATAACGGAGCAGCACAGACTGTTCGCGGAACTACATATTACAACCTCGAAATTGCCGGCACCGGAACAAAAACCCTTGGCGGAAATACAACAATCACAAACGACCTCACCATCTATTCCGGTCAGCTCGAGACAGCCAACAGGGCTTTTTCGGTCAACAACGGAACAACTACGATATTTACCGGCGGTGAGCTTACTGCCAACAGCACTACCGGAAACAAGACTCTCAGGAACGTAGTGCTTTCGGGCGGTTCAATAACAAGTCCTGTAGCCGTAGCAGAAACCTTCAACATGTCGGGGACGCTCCTGTGCAACAACAATGCTACATCAACAATAGGCGATATCTCTACCACAATATCGGGTACAGTGACAGTTGCTGCCGGATCAACCCTTGCATTTTCAGGTACCGGCGGTACAAAAATATTTACGAACCAGGTTCTGGTAAGCGGCGGATGGAATAACAGCGCCAACGAAGATCTTACTTTCAGGAACGGACTGACGTTCGGAGGAAGTTCATTCATTTCAGGATCAGGAACATATACTTTCAACACGAACTCGCAGTCTTTACTGGGCACCCAGCCTCTGGTCTTTGATGGTCCGGTTACTTTGGGAGCCAATATCACCCTTTCGAACTTTACCAATGTGACGATAAAGGGAGTTCTCTCCGGTGGCAGTCCCAGCACGTGGAGGAATGCTACAGGCTCAGTACTTAATTACGAGAATGCGGTACAACCCATGAACGGCGCCAACAGAACGCTGAACGCAACCGCCAATTCTAACCTGGTGAACTATTCAGGTACTGGCGACCAGGCCATAAAAGGCTCAACCTATTATAATCTTACAACATCAGGCTCGGGGACCAAGACTCTCCAGGCAGCCACTACCGTCAGCCGCGACCTGATAATTACAGGAACAACAACTCTTCTGACTAACCAGTACCAGATAACGGGAAATGCAGCCGGCCATCTGACCATGGATCCCGGAACTTCCCTCCTGCTGGGTAGCATGTCCAGCGCAACCGCAGTGACCTTTCCAACTAACCTCATAACACCTAACATATCTCTCGACCAGACCAGCACGGTTGTTTACTATGCCAATACATCACAGACAGTCTCCAGCGTGCCTGTTTATGGAAACCTTTCAACTGCCACATCAGGTACAAAGACGCTTGCCGGAGATATTACCATAACAGGCAATCTCAGCATCGGAACTGCAACTACACTCAGTGCCGGAGCCGGCAATTATGATATCACACTGGAAGGTTCATGGGCAAGCAATGGTTCCTTCACGGAAAACCAGGGGACAGTAACTTTTGCCGGAACCGGGCCGCAGGCTGTTTCAAACACTCTTACAGGTACCGAAACATTCTACGATCTTGTGATAAACACCGCCGGCCCGGTAACTTCATCTGCCGGTCTGGCAGCCCTGAATTCACTGACCATGGCCCAGGGCAACATACTGATGCCGGGAAAAACATTCCTCCTGGGAACGGGCGCTGCTATTCCCGGAACGCTGGCCTATACCAGCGGATGGATTGAAGGAACATTTTCAAGATGGGCAGCTCCGTCGCAGAACGGCACAGACCTGTTGTTTCCTGTCGGAGATAATTCAGCAGGCAGGAACTTCACACTGAACTTTGCAAATATTTCGTCTGCCGGCATTCTCTCTGTAAACTTTGCCGGCGGACCTCCTTCAACAGCAGGGCTTCCTCTGTTTGAAGATATATATGTCTTCAATAACCTTTTCCCCGAAGGTTACTGGCAGCTTGCAAAAAATGCGGCATTTACCTTTGCAGGAACCTATGACCTCGAACTTATCCCGACCGGGTTTACAACATACCCGATTGACATAAACACCAGGATACTGTCGCGACCAACCGCTTCCAACTGGACTCTCAGCGGGACACATGCTGCAGGTTCTCCCGCCATCCTCTACAGGAACGGCCTCACTGCCTTCCAGAACGAGTTTGCGGTTGCTCCTGCAGACATCTGTGTTCCGGTCTTTACGGCATGTCCTGCTGATATAGTTGTCAATAATGCTCCGGGAACCTGCGGAAACACAGTATCGTGGGTGGCCCCGGCCATGGACCTTGCCTGTCCCGGATATATCGTGACCAGCAATTATAATCCCGGCGACCTGTTCAATGTAGGAGTAACACAGGTTGCATATTATATAATGAAGGGAGCTGCAAGGGTCGATTCCTGTAAGTTCAATGTTATCGTGAACGATAATGAACTTCCTGTTGTTATCTGCAGGAACATAACTGTATATCTCGATGGCTCCGGATCGGAAGTGATCACAGGTGCAGATATCGACAACGGATCCTCTGACAACTGTTCATTGCTTCTTGATACGGATGTGTCCTCCTTCGACTGCGGGGATGCAGGATCAACAATTCCGGTTATCCTTACCGGGACTGACCCTTCCGGAAATTCAGCAAGCTGCACGGCACAGGTTACGGTTCTCGATACCCTGGCTCCTGTTATCAATACAATGAGTGCGACGTTGTTTCTCGATGCTTCAGGCAACGGAACCCTGCTTCCATCGATGGTCGACAACGGAACTTCAGACAACTGCACTCTTGATGCAACCTGGGTCACACCGAATACGTTCACATGTGCCGACCAGGGGCCGCATACGGTTACTTTCCATGCCAGGGATGCCTCAGGAAACGAAAGTTCGGCGCCGGTTACCATCATGGTGGAATCCACCCTCAATATTATCAGCACTTCCCTGAGCAACTGCGACCTTGCAGGCCCGTTCGCACTTTATAAGTCAGAAGTGACGGGCGGTGACGGGAACTATACATATTTATGGGACGGCCTGGATGATTCAGTCGATCCATTTGTTACCATCACCGGAGTATTTCCCTTCCTTGTTTTCACAAACACCTCAACGGAGGAGACACCTTTCTTCAACAACCTGATGCCCGACGGCACATATACTATCAGACTGATAGTAACCGACCAGGGAGGAATCGGATGCACTGACACCATGGATATGATAATAGTAAAGTCAGGCCTGGTGTTCAATAACGTATCAGTCAGGTATTCACAGGCATGTGAAGGTACGGTTGTCACTTACTCGGTTACAGAAGATCCTGATGCAACATACAACTGGGGTGTGAGCAACGGTACCATCCTGACAAGTCCTCTCGATACAAGCAGAATAGATGTCCTCTGGAACCTGGGTGTTCCGCAGGGAGTGGTAATTGCAACATCGCAGAAGACAAATATTTTAGGTGATCCCTGCGAATCCACGGTCGTCGACACGGTTACTATCAATTCCGTACCTGTGCCGGCATTCAACGCACCGGTCACAAATGTCTGCCATAACAGTGTCACGACTTATACTCTTACCCAGCCGTACGATGACTATACCTGGACAGTCACAGGAGGAGCTGTATCGGCAGGAGGGACCGGCTCCAATTTCGTGTCGGTGCTCTGGGGAACAGGTCCTGCCGGAAGAGTTACTGTCCTCGTGGAAACGGCTGCAGGATGTTCCGCTTCAACCTTCGTGGATATCAACATTGATTACCTTGCGGGAAGCGTAACAGCGTTAACCAATGTAACATGCAACGGAGCCAATGACGGACAGGTGACGGTAGCTCCGGATGCCGGCTCCGGTATCCCTCCTTTTGTTTACTCCCTTGACGGAGCTCCTTTCACAGGATCCGGGACTTTCAACGGCCTCGGTCCCGGGAATCACTTTATAACAATAAGGGATGCTTTCCTGTGCACATATAATGTCAATTTCACAATAACCCAGCCGCCGGTCCTTTCAGCTAATATTGCAACAGTCAACATCCTCTGCTTCGGTGGAAACAACGGCAGCATTACCGCAACAGGTACAGGCGGAACACCTCCATACGAATACAGTCTCGACGGCGCTGCCTTCCAATCTTCGGGCAGTTACACAGGGCTGGCATCGGGCAATCACCCTCTTATTGTCAGGGATGCCAATAGTTGTTTATTCAACCAGAATGTAGTCCTGACACAGCCTGCTGCTGCCCTCACAGCATCAGCCGTTGTTACAGATGTCAAATGTTTCGGAGGAACCGACGGTAAGGTTGATCTGACGGTTGCAGGAGGGACACTTCCATATTCGTTCGTGTGGAGTAACGGTGCAACAACCGAAGATCTAACGAATGTTGCAGCGGGTACTTACTCGGTGACAGTCACTGATGCAAACTCCTGTACTGCAACTGCATCCGGAACTGTAAACCAGCCACCTCTGCTTGTAGCTTCAGCTTCGAACAGCGGACCGATCTGTATCGGCGATCCCCTGTCACTTACAGGAGGACCCAACGGAATGACGACCTATGCCTGGACAGGACCTGCAGGTTTCACTTCCGCGCAGCAGAGTCCTCTTGTTTCTGCCTCAGCCACCCTGGCCATGGCCGGGACCTATACTCTTACCGTAACAGATATTAACGGATGCACCGATTTTGAGACCACAGTGGTGAGTGTCAATCCCGACAATACCATTACACTTTCTTCACCGGTAGGAACAGACAACCAGACAATATGCATCGGCACCCCAATCAGCACCATAACCTACACAACAACAGGTGCAACAAGTGCAATATTCATGGGACTTCCTTCAGGTGTAACGGGATCATGGGCTGCCAACACGGTGACCATCAGCGGGATACCAACGGTTGACGGAACCTTTGCATATTCAGTAACACTTGCAGGCGGATGCGGATCAGCAGATGCCACCGGTACCATAACAGTGAACCCGGAGAACACCATCACACTTACTTCCGCTCCCGGAACCGATGATCAGACAGTATGTGTGGCAACGCCAATTGTCAACATAACATACACGACCACTGGCGCAACAGGCGCTTCATTCACCGGTCTGCCTGAAGGCATGATGGTCAGCTGGGTTGGAAATAATGTGACAATAAGCGGTTCACCTACAACATCGGGGATATATTCCTACATCATTAACCTTTCGGGCGGTTGCGGAACTGTATCCGAAACCGGGACAATAACGGTTACCCCGCTGAATACGGTGACACGGTCTTCAGCAGCCGGAACCGATAACCAGACAGTTTGCATAAATACACCAATAACGGAAATAACCTATACAACAACAGGAGCAACAGGTGCAACATTCAGCGGTCTGCCGGCAGGCGTACTGGGCAGCTGGGCAGGCGATGTTGTGACAATAAACGGAACACCTGCTGTTGACGGCAACTTCAATTATACTGTCACCCTTACAGGAGGTTGCGGAAATGTTTCGGCCTCCGGTACTATCAATGTTTCACCCGACAACACTGTTTTACTGACTTCGGCTGCCGGTACAGATGCCCAGACAGTCTGCATCAACACGGCAATAACCAATATTACCTATGCAACAACGGGGGCTACGGGAGCCGGTATTACAGGTTTGCCTGCAGGAGTAACGGGAAGCTGGATGGCAAATGTTGTTACAATAAGCGGGACTCCGACTGTGCAGGGTACCTTTACTTATGTCGTAACGCTTACCGGTGGTTGCGGTACTGCTGTAACGACAGGTACACTTGCCGTCAATCCGGATAATACAATAGCACTTACCTCAGCACCCGGAACGGATGCACAGGATATATGTATCAATACAGCCTTAACGCCGATAACATACAGTACCACAGGTGCAACCGACGCTTCAGTGACAGGACTGCCTCTGGGAGTATCGGGAAGCTGGCTTGCAGATGTTGTTACAATAACCGGAACTTCTTCGGAAGCCGGGACATTCAACTACACAGTTACACTTACCGGAGGATGCGGGAATGTAACTGCCGTGGGTTCACTTACAGTAAGGCCCGACAATACCATAATCCTTACATCAGGTGCCGGCACCGACAACCAGACCATCTGTGTGAACACCGCCCTGACTGATATTACCTATACCACTACTGGTGCAACCAGTGTTACGGTAACCGGGCTGCCTGCGGGAGTTACGGGAACCTGGGCAGCCGATGTGGTAACTATCAGCGGAGCACCTTCAGTGTCAGGCACATTTACCTATTTAGTAACCCTTACCGGAGGCTGCGGGACGGTTACCGCAGGAGGAACTATAAACTCAACCCCCGACAATACGATCACACTAACCTCTCCGGCCGGTACTGACGGACAGACAATCTGTATCAATTCACCTTTGACGAACATCACATATGCGACGACCGGTGCCACCGGAGCCACATTTGACGGTCTTCCTGACGGTGTGACCGGGGCATGGGCATCGGACATTGTGACGATATCCGGAACGCCAACAGTTTCAGGGCTATTCAGTTATACCATAACCCTTACAGGAGGCTGCGGGACTGCAACTGCCACGGGAACAATAAACGTGAGACCGGAGAATACCATCACGCTTACTTCGGCACCAGGAACAGATAATCAGACTATATGCCTTGGTGATCCTATAGTTACCATTAATTATTTAACTACAACGGCAACAGGGGCCAACTTTACAGGTCTGCCGGCAGGCATGACGGTGGCCTGGGCTGCCAACGTGGTGACTATTACCGGAATACCGGCAAACCCGGGAGTCTATACCTACAAGATAGATCTTACAGGAGGCTGCGGCTCTGTGTCCGCAACCGGAACGATCACCGTGCTGCCTCTCAATTCGGTAACGTTGTCATCACCTCCAGGAACCGACAACCAGACTGTGTGCATCAATACACCCCTTACAGCCATTGAATATACAACAACAGGAGCGACCGGGGCATCATTCAGCGATCTGCCGGCAGGAGTGACAGGATCGTGGGCTGCAGACAAAGTCACTATAAACGGCATTCCGACGGTCACAGGTACATTCAACTATACTGTAAATCTTACCGGGGGATGCGGCGTTATTTCGACCACCGGAATTATTGACGTAACTCCGGACAATACAATCACATTGTCGTCTGCTCCGGGTACCGACAGCCAGACAGTCTGTGAAGGAACTCCGCTGACAGACATAACATATGCCACCACAGGTGCTGCAGGAGCTGATTTCGCCGGGTTGCCGTCAGGGGTTACCGGGGCGTGGGCAGCGGACGTAGTAACAATAAGCGGGATACCTTCTGCAGCAGGAACATTTAATTATACAATAACGCTTACCGGAGGCTGCGGTACAGTACCGGAGGCTGCGGTACAGTTACCGAATCAGGAACCATCACTGTATCACCGATACTTCCTGTTAGTGTCATAGTTGCGGCAGATGCAAATCCTGTTTGTGCAGGCACGACAGTGAATTTCGCTGCGACGCCTGTCAACGGGGGAACTGCGCCTGTATACCAGTGGCAGGTGAACGGGGCGGATTCAGGAACAGGTAACTCTATATTCAGCTATATCCCTGTCGACGGTGATTCGGTTACAGTAATATTGCTGTCTAACGAGATGTGTACTTCAGGAAATCCTGACACATCCTCAGTTGTGGTGTTGACAGTACATGATCTGCCCGTCGTTACAACCAGTGTTACGGATGTTGCATGTCATGGACAGGCAACCGGGGCCATCGATGTTACTGTCACTTCAGGTGCTCTTCCGGTGGACTTTCTGTGGAACAGCGGTGAGACCACTGAAGATATCACGGGAGTTCCGGCAGGAGCATATTCGGTTGTTGTGACCGATGCTAACAATTGTACGGTTACAATACCTGCAACGATAAACGAACCTGCCACACCTGTTTCAGGAGCAATTACTTCCCAGACGGATGTCTCAGTGATTGGTGGCAACGACGGCAGTGTTACAGTAGACGGCTCGGGAGGAACACCTCCCTATCTCTACAGCCTGAATGGAGGAGCTTTCCAGCCTTCAGGAACGTTTGGAGCCCTTACTGCAGGTAATTATATTGTTACAGTTCAGGATCTTAACCTGTGTACCTTCGATGTGCCGGTACTGATAAAACAACCTTTCCTCCCGCTTACAGGATCAATAACTTCGCAGACAGATGTTCTCTGTTACGGTGACGCAACAGGAAGTGTTACAGTTGCAGGAGCAGAGGGAGTGGCACCCTATGAGTACAGCCTGAACGGAGGAACATACCAGTCTTCGGGAACCTTTAGTGCACTTTCTGCCGGACCTTACACGGTTACAATAAGGGATGCATACGGAAACACATTTGATGTGCCGGTTATGATAACTCAGCCACCGGCAGCTCTGGCAGTTGCGACCTCTAAAGCCGATGTCAGCTGCAACGGAGGTTCTGACGGAATGGCAGTGGCCCTCGCCACAGGAGGTACCGGTGCCTATGCATATTCGTGGAACACGACACCGGTGCAGGCAGCAGATACGGCAAGGGGACTTACACCCGGAACATATACGGTAACCGTCACCGATGCCAACCTGTGTACAGCTACCGGCAATGCAATTATCGGAGAACCACCGGTACTCGAGCTTAGCACAACAGCCGATCCGGCAGAATGTCCTGATTCAAATGACGGATCCATAACCCTCAGCATCAGCGGAGGCACACCGGCGTACAGTGTGATATGGTCGGACGGAAACACCTCCCAGAACAGGACAGATATGCTCCCGGGGGAATACAGCGTGGTGGTTACGGATGCCAATGGCTGCGGTGCTGCAGGATCTGCTGAAGTCGGATTCATCGGGACCTGGAACTGTGTAGTAATACCTGATATCATAACACCCGACCCGGCCGATGGGCATAACGACCTCTGGATAATAAGGAATATCCAGATCTATCCCGATGCCGAAGTCAAGGTTTACTCGCGTTGGGGCAAGCTGGTTTACCATTCCAGGAATCCCCTGGCAGAACCATGGGACGGAAGGTATCCCAATGGAACACTGGTGCCTACCGATTCATACCGTTACATACTTGACCTGCACGACGGATCGAAGCTGAGGTCGGGAGTGATCAGCGTCATAAGGCAATAACCTGAAAAAATGAAGACGAGATATATGAGATCCATAAAGAGCATACTGGCGCTGATTGTCATGGGGATGGCAGTCAGCACGTCGCATGCGCAGCAGGTGCCGATGTACAGCCAGTACATTATGAACGGCTACCTGATAAATCCCTCCGTGGCAGGCCGCGACGGATACTCAACGGTAACGCTTACGACCAGGGAGCAGTGGATAGGGTTGGAGATGCCTCCAGCCACATATGCAGCAAGCTTCCAGACAAGAATACTAAGGAACAGCTATATTTCGAAGTCGACTGCGGTGAAGAAAAAGGTCGTGAAGCCAACCAAAGGCGGCAATGTAGGCGTCGGCGGATACATATTCAGCGATCACAATGGCATAATGAGGAGAACCGGGTTCCAGATGATGTATGCCTACCATATTCCCATGCGCCAGATTGCAGGATATCCAAGCACATTATCGTTCGGACTTGCATTCACGGGCTACCAGTTTGCCATCAACACCGAGGACCTGATTTTTGATCCCGACGACCCCTTCCTGAACAATTACGACAGGTCTGTATTCATACCCGACTTCAACTTCGGAGCAACATTCACAACTGCCAGATATTACGCCGGTTTCTCGATGACAAACCTGCTCAGGGGAGCGCTTATGTTTGCCGACACGACAGCGATAAACAGGAACGAGCTCGGACATTTTTTTCTTACCGGAGGATACAAATTCGATATAGCTCCTGACTGGGTACTCGAGCCTTCTGCCTTCATCAAGTCGTCTGATCTTTTCACACGGACTTTCCAGGCAGATATCACAGCCCGCGTTTATTACAGGAACGACTACTGGCTTGGGATTTCATACAGGACAAATGATGCGGTAATACTCCTGGTGGGAGTGAAGTATGACAGGTTCCATTTCGGCTATGCAACTGATTTTGCCGTTACGGATATCAGGAGGCAGAGTCTCGGAACGCATGAGCTGACACTGGCGATAAAATTCGGTGAGAGTGCCAGGAGATACAGGTGGATAAACGCGTTTTGAAGTAACGCACAATATATGTCCCAAGGTATCGTAACAAGAGTTACGTGTACCCTGTTGCTGCTGTTTTTCTCAGGATTTGCAGGTTATTCCCAGGACCGTGCCGGTGGTCCTGTCAGGATGCTATTCTACAATGTTGAAAACCTCTTTGACACTGAAGACGATACTACAACGATGGATGATGAGTTCCTGCCCCGGGGGCTCAGGAGATGGACACAAACGAGGTACAGGGCGAAGATCAACACACTTTACAAGACGATTGCTGCAGCAGGAGGGTGGGATGCTCCGGCAGTGATAGGACTTTATGAAACCGAGAACAGGAAAGTTGTCGAGGATCTTATCTATACCACAGGGCTGGCAAGGTATGATTATGGCATAATTCATTGTGACTCACGTGATGAGAGAGGAATCGATGTTTGCATGATCTACAGGAAGGATCTGGTCAGGTTAATTGATCATGAATATTTTCTGCCGGCCGATTCGGGAGGCGTCATTTTCAGCACAAGGGATGTGCTGTATGCAAAGATCGTGCTGGGGAAAGATACCCTGAACCTGTTCCTGAATCACTGGCCTTCCAGAAGGGGAGGGGTACTGGCCGGGGAGGAGCAGAGGCAAATGATAGCCAGGCTTCTAAGAAGCAGGGCAGATTCGATTGGTTTTGAAGATGGTAATAATGCAGGAATCATTTTCGCCGGAGATTTCAATGCTGTACCTGAGGACCTCACCATAACGTCTCTTTCCGCTTGTTACAGTTCGGGACTTGAGATGAAAAATCTTTCAGGCTTCCTGCCGAAAAGTTCAGGAACCTACCGCTATCAGGGTACATGGGAAATGATTGACCAGGTGATGATTTCGCAGGGTGTTTCAGCCGTGCTGGAGATCTTTTCCCCTGACTTCCTTCTGTATGATGATCCTGTTTATCCGGGACGGAGCCCTTTTTCGACCTACCGTGGATACAGGTACCAGGGAGGATACAGTGATCATCTTCCCCTTGTGCTCAGTGTTTATCCGAAGGGAGCTTTTTGACTGGCTTAAGACCCAGTTCCTTTCCCTTATCCAGCATCAGCCTTCTTGCAGCTTCATGTTCGTTGGGGATGATCCCGTCGAGTATAGCTTCCCTGATCGTATTCTTGATGATTCCAACCTCCCTGCCCGGTTTGATCCCGAAAGTTTCGATGATCTCGGTGCCATCGACCGGAGGCTGAAAATTCCTGATTGCATCTTTTTCTTCTATTTCCTTAAGCTTCTTTCTGACATACCTGAAGTTTTCAAGGTGCCGGGTCTTTTTCTCCTCGTTCTTCGAGGTGATGTCGGCTTCGCAAAGGGCCATCAGGTCGTCGATATCGTCGCCGGCTTCGAAAAGCAGCCTTCTGACGGCAGAATCAGTGACTTCTTCCTGGGAAAGGACGATAGGCCTGAGGTGCAAGTCAACGAGCTTCTGGACATATTTCATCCTGTCGTTGAGCGGCAGCTTAAGCCTGCGGAATATGCCTGGGATCATTTTGGAACCGAGAAACTCATGTCCGTGGAATGACCATCCGGTTTCGGCAGTGAATTTCTTCGTGGCCGGTTTGGCAATATCGTGCAGCAGGGCAGCCCATCTTAGCCATAGGTTATCAGAGTGCTTTGCTATATTGTCGAGAACCTTGATTGAATGGTGGAAATTGTCCTTGTGAGCCTTGCCTTCCTTCTTCTCAACACCTTTGAGATTGTCGAGCTCAGGGAAAATGATCCTCAGCAACCCTGTTCTCTCGAGCATCATGAATCCCGTGGAGGGGTGATTGCACATCATGATCTTGTTCAGCTCAGTTATGATGCGTTCCCCGGAGACAATGCGAATTCGTCCGGCATTTGCAGCGATGGAGCTGAAAGTCTTCTCTTCGATCTTAAAACCCAGCTGGCTTGCGAATCTTATGGCCCTCATCATCCTGAGGGGATCGTCGGAAAATGTGCGGTCGGGATCGAGAGGCGTACGGATGATCTTGTTTTTCAGGTCGCTGAGGCCGTCAAAAGGATCGAGGAATTCTCCGAAGGTATCCTCGTTGATGCTTATGGCCATAGTGTTTATTGTGAAATCCCTCCGCTCCTGGTCGTCCCTCAGCGTTCCGTTCTCTACAACCGGTTTCCTGGAACCGCGGTCGTAAGATTCCTTCCTCGCACCAACAAATTCAAGGTCATATTCACCATAGCGGAACATAGCAGTTCCAAAATTCCTGTAAATGGTCACTTTAATACGGGGATCTATCTTTTTCGCAGCCTTCCTGGCTATTTCCATTCCGCTTCCAACCACTACAATGTCAATATCCTTGTCGTTGTGTTCTCTTTTCAGAAGACAGTCCCTCACCCAGCCGCCTATGACGTATGCCCTTACATTTTCAGTGGTTACAACTTCCGAGAGAAGCCTGAAAATTTTGTCATTTAGACATATATACATATATAGATATGACAATTTGTTAATAAGTCATGACAAAGTTACCACAAATCGGGAATTTTCCTTGATATTTGATTCATCGGGGAACATGGCATGAAGATTGACTCAGGCTGAACAATCAGGTTGTTGATATGTTTAATTTCAAAATATAATTATGACAGAGCATTTGACAAAAGAGACCTTCCTGAGCAAGGTTTTCGACTATGAGAAGAACAAGGAATGGAAATTTGAAGGCACAAAGCCCTGCCTTATTGATTTCTATGCCGACTGGTGTGGTCCCTGCAAGATGGTCGCACCGGTTCTGGAAGATCTTTCAAAGGAATTTGAGGGCAAGATGGACATTTACAAGGTGAACACCGAGCAGGAGCAGGAACTGGCAGCTGTTTTCGGGATAAGGAGCATCCCCTCCTTCCTGTTCGTCCCTGTCGGCGCACAGCCCCAGATGGCGATGGGTGCCCTCCCCAGGGAAACCTTCGTTAAAGCATTCAAGGATGTCCTTGGCGTGGAGAAAAACAGCGATTCGTCAAAAAACGTTAATTAAGCATAAAAAAATCATGTTTCAGTGAAACATTCACTGCTCCTGTTTCGTTTAAATATTCAGAGGTAGTAACGAAACAGGTTACACGATTTTTTTCATGGATTTAGGTTTAGGGTAGCAGAAAATCAGGACTCCGGTCCTGATTCTCTGTTTTAAGAGAGATCCCTGAATATACTGTTTATCTCCTCTTCCGTCGTTTTCAGCTTCTTCTGACATTGCCTGATAAGCTCCGAGGCTTTTTTTACTTCGTTTGCGAGTTTATCCACATCCAGGGCACCGCTTTCAATCTTCTGCAGAATCTTTTCGATATCTGCAACTGCATCCGTGAACGAGAATTCCTTTTTGGCCATAGGTTTGGATTGTTCATGTACTCACCCCCTCTGTCCCCCTCTCTGCAAAGCAAAGAGGGGGATGTCGATGATTATCAGGGATCTACACCCCCTTCTTTCCTTCAGGAGAGAAGGGGGCAGGGGGGATGAGTATATTAATTACATTACTTTCAATTTCTCCGGAATATAATTTTGTTTTTATTCTGTCATTTGTGTTAACCTCACTGGAATTTCTGAGGACTTTTCCCCTGACCGTAGTGATCGAATAGCCTCTCCGCAGAACATTTTTCGGATCGAGGGCAACCAGCATGTTCAGAAATGTTTCAAGCCTGCGGGTTGTTTTCTCAAGGAAGTGCGAAACACTTTTTTTAATGTCCGATCTGTGCCTGTCCAATGTCATACCGGAACCCGAGACAAGTGCCGCAGAAGAACCTGTAATCCTCATCTTCAATGATTCCATCACGATCCTTTTCCTTTCAATTTCAGAACTGGTCAGATCATTTATTCTGATTATCAGTTCATTGAGAGTTTCTTCAGCCGCTGCTGCTTTCTCTACGATGAAATCAGCCACGGCAGTGGGTGTCTTAAGGGCCTGAAATGCTACGATATCCGTTACCGAGAGGTCTTTTTCGTGGCCGATGCCTGTAAGGACGGGCAGAGGGAACTGGGTTACATGGAAGGCAATATTGTAATTATCGAACCAGCTGAGATCGCTTACAGCTCCTCCTCCCCTGATTATTGCCACCATATCGAAATGTTCTGCATTATCTGCAATCCTGTCAAGTGCGGCTATCACGCTCTTTTCAGTCTCTGCACCCTGCATAACGGCTTCAAAGAGAGCCGTATAGAAAACATAACCGTAGCTGTTGCCCTTCAGATGGCTCATGAAATCCCTGTACCCAGCTGCGTTTTCCGAGGAGACGATTGCTATCCGCTGGGGGAGGAGAGGGAATTGGATTTCCCTGTTCATAGAGATGACTCCTTCTTCCCCGAGTCTCTTTATGATCATCTGTCTTTTGAGGGCCATTTCGCCTATGGTGTAGGCAGGATCAATGTCGGAAATAACCAGGCTGAGGCCATACAGCTCATGGTATTCGATCTTCGATTTAACCAGGATCTTCATTCCTTCGCGCAGGTAATCGCCTGTGGCATCCCTGAAAAATGCGCTCAGGAACCTGTTGCGGTTACCCCATATCACTGCCTTTACCCTTGCCCTTACGTTTTTATCATCTTCCTGTTTTTCAATAAGTTCAAGATAGCAATGACCCGAGTAGTTCTCGCGTATCTCGGCAATTTCAGCCGTAACCCAATAGAAATCAGGAAGCGAAAGATACAGGGAATCCCTGATCAACTGCTGGAGCTCATATAATGAGATCTTTCCCTCCATACTCAGTCATTAAGCTTCACGATCCTGTATTTAAACGTTCCTGAATCGGTTTCAAGTCTTATGAAGTATATCCCCTGTTCCATTCCCGCAAGGGCATTGATGCGAAGGTTTCTGCCGGCATATTCTCCGAAATCCCTGCGGTAGATAATTTTGCCTGAGGAGTTTACGATATCCATTTTCATCCTTCCCGGTTCATTCCTGAAGGTGAATTGCAGCTCTCCCCTTGTAGGATTCGGTCCCAGTTCCGATCCAACCTCCGGAATCTCAATATAGATATCCTGTAGATACCTAAGCGCGTTCAGCATGTCGGGGATGCCGTATCCATACAGGGAATCAGGTGAGTTCTTCCTGTCGGCAGACAGTTGCAGGGCTCTGATTATTTCGTGGCTGGCAGCTTGCGGGACAGCTTCCATGAGGCAGGCTGCCATTCCGCTCAGAACAGGGCATGAGAAGGAAGTTCCGTTCGCTTTTACCAGGTGTGTCTCATTCACCTGCACCGTAATATTTACCCCCAGTGCTGATACATCCGGTTTCACCTGCCTGTCGGCAGAGGGACCGGCGGAAGAAAAGACAGAGATGAAATTGTTGCCATCTACGGCTCCGGCGGCAAGAACGCTGTCGCCGTCGGAAGGAGCAATGATCCGCTGCCATGGCTTGTTCCTTTCATTCCCGGCACTGCTGACAACCAGGATCCCCCTGGAAGCAGCTATGTCGGCCGCTCGTGTGATAAAGGCAGTATTCCCGTCGAGGTCGGAGAATTTATAATTCATCGACACATCATCGAAAGTTGAATAACCGAGGGAAGAGGAAATAATATCAGCACCTGAGCTGTCGGCATATTCTGCTGCCGCAATCCAGAAGTCTTCCTCTGCAGGAGTCTCGGTCGAAGCATCCTCGCTCCTGAGGAGGATGTAGTCTGCTGCCGGGGCAGTACCGGTTATCACCCCGCTGATCTGTCCTGCAAGAACCGAAAGAACAGAGAGTCCGTGGGTATGATATGCGCAGACTACCGGGGACTTTTTCACAAAATCATAAGTATCCTTTATACCGTTGCGGCTCCTCAGGGCAGCCAGCGATAATGCCCTGTCGGCGTACATAAAACCTGCGTCAAGCACTGCGATGAGAATGCCGCTCCCGTCGAATCCTGATCTGTGCAGGGGATAACCGTTCACCATAGTTATCGGGCGGTCGTAGGGAGTAATTTCCTCGGTCAGCATGTAGCCGAACTTATCCTCATCACCTCCCTTCACGATGTTGTTTCTGACCAGCTTCACCTCCGCAACGAAAGGCAGCGCCTTCACTGGAGCTGTGTTTGCAGGATTCATTGTCTTGAAGAGGGCGGTATTCATCCATTTCGAGGCACAGTGGAACCTGAAACCGAGGGCAGAGACCTGTTCAATATATTCACCGAATACCGGGAGGTCGCGGTAATCGGGTACGGCTATGCCTGACTTCTGCCTTCTTTCAATTGCCCTGGGTGAAAGTAATTGTTCTGCGCTGAAATGAGAAAGTGAATTTGCTCCCTTGTCGGTGAAATAAACCCTGTAGAAGTAGGTATAGTTTTCCGTTTGAGCCGGAGACCGGCTGACAGATGCCAGGCAAAGTAATCCGGTGAGGAACCATGCCAGGTTGCTCCTTATCAGGGTTTTTATTCTCATTATCTGAACTCCCCGCTTTTTTCAGGATCGGCTATTTTACCCGTACGGTCTATTTTGCTGAAGAAGGATTCTATTTCCTCGTCAATCTGCCTGTCCCTGGTGATCCCGTTAACGTAACTGATCTCGTATTTCAGTGTTCCCTTGTCGGTAAATACCTTCCAGGTGCCTTCGCGCATATCCATTTTATATGTACCTGAATATTCTGGTTTCCCGTTGGGGTACCAGGATTCGAATTTTCCGTTAAGCTTCCCATGAATATAGTTTGCCCTCATCAGGATCCTGCCTCCCATATGGTACCTGAGCCATTCGCCTTCCCTTACATCGTTTACATAGTTAACTTTTTCGGCGATTGTGCTATCGGGGTAGTAGATTATGGATGTTCCGTTCCTCTTATTGCGGGAATAATACTCTTCACTTAAAAGGTATTCCCTGATTACTGACGAGAAGAACTGCCATTTTCCTTCTTTCATCTGGTCGATATATCTTCCCCTCGACGCTATGAATCCGTTCGGGTGGAACATTGTCGCATCGGCCTGCCTGCTGTCGCTGCTGTAAATAAGCACCGACTTCAGGGATTTGTCGGTGTCGTACCTTTTGAATTCCCCCACCGGTTTATCATCCCTGAAGGTGCCTTCGTACATTGTATTCCCGTTGGGATATTTCTTAATCCAGTTTCCCTGTTTCCTTCCCTGCTGGTCGGTTTTATTGAGTTCAGGCTGCGGTTGTGCTGATATTGGCGCCGCAAGCGACAGAAAGAGTAACAGGTGATACAGTTTTGTTATCATGCAGGATGAAAGAAATTAATGATATAAAAGTACAAAAATCGGACCTTATCTTTCAATTAAGGTAAGATATCAGGGCAAAAAATAAAATATGCGCCAATCAGCGTGATCTTTGGGAGATATTTTAGTTTCCCGCAGGTTTCGCAGATTGGCGCAGATTAAAATCTAGCGTCGGTTACAGGTTTATTTTACTTCTTCGAAGTCGACGTCGGTAACTTCGTCGCTGCCCGATTTGGTACTGCCTCCGGATGGTCCGGGACCTGGCTGACCGGGTCCCTGCTGCTGTGAAGCTCCCTGTCCAGAAGCCTGTGCGTTCTTGTACATTTCTTCTGATGCGGCCTGCCAAACGGCGTTCAGTTCACCCAGAGCCTTGTCGATAGCTGCAACATCCTGGCTCTTATGGGCTTCCTTAAGCCTGGAGAGAGCGTTCTCTATGGAGCTCTTCTTGTCGGCCGGGATCTTGTCGCCGAATTCCTTCAGTTGTTTCTCGGTTGTGAAGATCATGCTGTCGGCGGCGTTGATCTTGTCGACCTTCTCACGGGCTTTCTTATCGGCTTCCTCGTTTGCCTTTGCCTCATCGCGCATTCTCCTGATCTCGTCGTCGCTGAGGCCTGAGGAAGCTTCAATCCTTATTCTCTGTTCCTTGCCTGTTCCGCGGTCTTTTGCGGTTACATGGAGTATGCCGTTGGCATCAATGTCGAATGTGACCTCTATCTGCGGAACACCCCTTGGGGCCGGCGGAATGCCGTCGAGGTGGAAACGGCCGATGGTCTTGTTGCCTGTCGCCATTGGTCTTTCGCCCTGGAGAACATGTATCTCAACGGAGGGCTGGCTGTCGGCAGCAGTGGTGAAGACTTCGGTTTTCTTGGTGGGTATCGTTGTGTTCGATTCTATGAGCTTTGTCATTACACCGCCCATGGTTTCAATTCCAAGAGAAAGGGGAGTGACATCGAGAAGGAGCACATCCTTCACTTCTCCGGTAAGCACACCGCCCTGAATTGCGGCACCTACAGCCACAACCTCATCGGGATTTACTCCTTTTGAGGGAGTTTTGGCGAAGAATTTTTCCACGAGCTGCTGGATGGCAGGTATTCTTGTTGAACCGCCCACGAGAAGCACTTCATCGATATCCGAAACCTTGTATCCCGAATCTTCAAGAGCTTTCTGGCATGGTCCGAGACATGCCTGGATAAGCTTGTCGCATATTTTCTCGAACTGGGCACGTGTAAGAGTTTTGACAAGGTGCTTCGGGATTCCGTCGACAGGCATGATATACGGGAGGTTTATTTCCGTTGTTGTGGAGCTTGAAAGTTCTATCTTGGCTTTTTCGGCTGCTTCCTTGAGTCTCTGGAGAGCCATCGGATCTTTTCTCAGGTCGACGCCTTCATCCTTTTTGAACTCTTCTGCCAGCCAGTCGATTATCATCTGGTCGAAGTCGTCCCCGCCAAGGTGTGTATCACCGTTTGTCGACTTGACTTCAAAGACACCATCGCCGAGTTCCAGTATTGATATGTCGAAGGTACCGCCTCCGAGGTCGAACACAGCTATCTTCAGATCCTGTGATTTCTTATCGAGTCCGTATGCCAGCGATGCTGCTGTAGGTTCGTTGATGATCCTTTTAACGTTGAGGCCAGCTATTTCGCCGGCTTCCTTGGTTGCCTGCCTCTGGGAGTCGCTGAAGTAAGCCGGTACTGTAATGACGGCATCTGTAACTTCCTGTCCGAGATAGTCTTCAGCTGTTTTCTTCATCTTCTGGAGGATCATTGCAGAGATCTCCTGGGGTGAGTAGAGCCTGTTGTCGATTCTCACCCGGGGGGTATTGTTATCGCCCCTTTCCACGTTATATGTGACTCTTTTTATTTCTGTGTTCAGCTTGTCATATGGTTCTCCCATGAAACGCTTTATCGAGTAAACGGTCTTTTTGGCATTGGTTATAGCCTGACGCTTGGCGGGATCGCCGACCTTGCGCTCACCATTCTCCACAAATGCAACAATCGAAGGAGTTGTCCTTTTCCCTTCACTGTTGGGGATAACCACGGGTTCGCTGCCTTCCATAACGGCAACGCATGAGTTGGTGGTTCCCAGGTCTATTCCTATAATCTTTCCCATTTTATGTTGTTTTAAAAATTTTCAAAATGATACTTCCATTATGCAATGATTATGCCATTTGAAATATGTGACAAAACGGCAGTTTTAGGGGAGGTGTCATGGTGAATACTTCCTTCTTTCTCCCCCCTTGAGGGGGGCCGGGGGGTGTAAAGAACTATGAAAAACATCCCCCTATCCTCCCGATACGCTTTCCCATCGGTCAAGCTATCGGGACTGGCTCTTCGAAGGGTGAGGGGTTTAGCGCCCGACTCTATTAACACCCCCCAACCCCCCTCAAGGGGGGAGGGAAGGGATGGGTCAGTAACAACGAGAACGGAGCGTAATTAAAAAGAATTAAATATTATAAAGGTTGTCAATCATTAGTATTAAGTAACTTTGTCGCCATAAATCCATACTGCAGCCATGTCAATCCACAAAACTGTAAGGAAAGTCACCACTCATGTTCTCAATGAGATGAAGCTCAAGGGTGAAAAGATAGCCATGCTGACGGCTTATGACTATTCAATAGCCAGGATACTGGATGAAGCCGAGATAGATGTAATCCTTGTGGGGGATTCCGCTTCGAATGTCATGGCAGGTTTTGACACCACGCTGCCGATAACGCTCGACAATATGATCTACCATGCTGCTTCGGTTGTCAGGGGTGTCAGGAGGGCGCTGGTGGTTGTTGATCTTCCTTTCGGCACCTACCAGGGAAATTCAAAGGAAGCTCTTGCCTCGTCGATAAGGATAATGAAGGAAACAGGCGCTTCAGCCGTAAAGCTTGAAGGCGGGCAGCAAGTGGTCGAATCGATTGAAAGAATACTTTCGGCTGGGATACCGGTAATGGGACACCTCGGTCTTACCCCCCTGGCCATACATAAGTTCGGGACCTATGTTGTCAGGGCAAAGGAGGAAGAGGAAGCCCGCAGGTTGATGGAAGATGCCAAACTTCTGGAGATGACAGGCTGCTTTGCCATCGTTCTTGAAAAGATACCTGCTGCCCTGGCAGGGGAAGTGACTGCCAGCGTGAAGATACCGGTAATAGGTATCGGTGCCGGACCAAAGACAGACGGACAGGTACTGGTTTTGCACGATATGCTTGGAATAACTACAGAGTTCTCCCCCAGGTTTCTCAGGAGATATCATAACCTGCACGATGAAATCAAGGGAGCGGTGCAGAATTATATCAGCGATGTGAGATCCCTTCACTTCCCGAACGAGAAAGAGCAGTACTGATTGCGGATTGCGGAAGGTTGATTTCGGATTTAATTCCGCAATCGACAATCCGAAATCCGAAATCCGAAATCCGAAATCCGAAATTTCTACCACGATGCCAGAGATTCTTTATGAGGATAACCACATAATAGCTGTAAACAAGCGACCGTCAGACCTTTCGCAGGGCGACAAATCGGGTGATGAATCGCTGGACGCTGAGGTTAAGAAATATATTGCCCGGAAGTACAATAAGCCTGGGGAAGCTTTTCTCGGTGTGGTTCACAGGCTCGACAGGCCGGTAAGCGGTGTTATACTCTATGCACGCACCTCAAAAGCGCTGGAGAGGCTCAATGAGATGTTCAGGACCACCCAGTTAAGTAAGACCTATATGGCAATCGTAAAGGAGAGGCCTCCGGAGGATGAGGCGACGATTGAACACTATCTCAAGAAAAACGAAAAGCAGAACAAGACCTATGTTTACGACAGTGAGGTGAAGGGATCAAAAAAGGCAAGCCTCACATACCGCATTGCCGGGCGTTCGGATAGGTATTATCTGCTTGAGGTTGAGATTCATACAGGTCGTCATCACCAGATCAGGGCCCAACTCGCAAGGATAGGATGTCCGATAAAGGGCGACCTGAAATACGGGTTTTCAAGGTCCAATGAAGACGGAGGAATAAGTCTTCATTCGAGGAAGCTGGAGTTCATCCATCCGGTGAAAAAGGAAAAGCTTGTCATCACTGCTCCCTTCCCGAAAGGAGATATCTGGGCAGCTTTTAAAAACACTGAGACCTAAAATCTGTTTATTTTTTCTTTGCAGGTTTCTCGGTTTTTACATCGAGCTTTGATTCGATGAGGTCGATAATCTCTTTTGCCTTCACCTCATCGTCGCTTTCAATTGTAACAACAACTCCGTTCTTGGCTATCACATATTTTGTCATATCATTATCACGGTCAGAATCCGTATCCGAATCCATGGTGATATGAACTGTTTTGCCGTCTTTTTCTTCCCACACAAGGTCCTTCCCTTTGCCGGTTTTCACAATGATGTGTTTTCCGGTCTCATCTCCTTCATCGCCTGTAGCTGCATACGCATATATATGCTTAGCTTCTCCTGCTGAGGAAGCTGCTGTCCAATTAGCGCCGTCACCGCTTATAACAATAATTTTCTCCCCTGTTTTTTCCCCATCCTCATTCTCGATTCTGGTTGTCACATGGATAGTACCTTTGCGATCGCCGTCCTTCAGACTCAGAATGGCATCTTCCGGTTTAGCAATATAGATGACCTTGCCGTTCTTCAGCATAATTGTATCGGTTTTTGAAGCGTTGAGGATTGTGGTGTCCAGCACAGTCCTCTCACCGTCTTTGTCGGCAACAACGATTTTGATCTTTTCCTCGCTCTTTTTTGTCTGAGCGTACATCAGCGGCAGCGGTATGCAGACTGCCAGTAAAATGAGCCCAAGTTGTTTCAGAATTCTTTTCATGGCTTTAAGTTGTTTTGGTTTTATTGTTCAAATTTAGGTCATTGCCCTCCTTATCCCGTTAATATCAGGTTAATAAGAGTTAATGAAAAGTTAAAACCTGTACTGTTATTGAATCGATAAGTTAAATTTGCCGCATGAACAGGAAATTGTTCACCGGGCTTGTCTTCATGATGCTTTTGTCCATTATCGGTATAATCTGGGTACAGATAAGATGGATTAACAAGGCTGTCGGCATCAGGAATGAGAATTTCGATTTTTATGTTACTGCAAGCATCAGGGAAGCTGCGGAATCACTCGAATCGACGTGGCGGATGAACAACTTCTTCGACGACTTCATGTTCAGTTCCGCTCAGGATCCCGATACATCTGCCAATATTTCAGGTTATTTAAGCATGAACAGCTACTCGGCTGGCAGCGACGGCACCGTAAGGATCCAGATCACAAACCAGTCTTTTACCCAGAATCCGGGAGAGGCACCGGTGATCACCATTCATGATACAATCTATACAACCGATTCCTCTTCAGTAATTATGGCAACACCCGACAAACCGGGACAGGTGGTCATTCTGGACAGGGAAGGAGAGGCAGGAAGCCAGGGTAACTACGTAAGCCAGGAGGAGCTTGTAAGGTGGGCCAACAGGAGGTCTAACGAGATACGCACCATGAGCGACCAGATGATCGCGGAGCTCTACCAGAAGGAAAAGGCAGTCAGGATCACGAAGGAAGAGGTTCAGTATGCCCTGAGCCGGGCTTTCATGTTCTCGCCGGTAAAGCCCTCATATGAGTTTGCAATAATCAGGGACGGGAAGGTTGAGGACGGGAGTTTCCGGAAGACTGGCAGGAATGAGTTCCTGAGAAGCAAGTACAGGATACCACTTTTCCAGGATAACATTGTGCGGCCTGACCTGGTCCTTTCGGTGGTTTTTCCCGGCAGGACCACCTATGTCCTTGGGTCGATGGCCTGGATGCTGGCCGGCTCACTTCTTTTTTCGCTTATCATCCTTGCAACGTTTGCGTTAAGCCTTTTCTTCATTATAAGACAGAAGAAGATATCGGAGATGAAGTCGGACTTCATCAATAACATGACCCACGAATTCAAGACTCCCATCGCAACAATTTCCCTTGCCGCAGATACGATCACAAATCCAAGGGTGATTAAAGACGAGCAGAGTGTGCGGCATTTCATCAGCATGATAAAAAAGGAGAACAGCAGGATGGACAAGAAGGTGGAGACTATCCTGCAGCTTGCATCTCTCGACAGGAAGGAAATACACTTCCGGTTCGAGAACCTTTCGCTCCACGAAGTGATAAACCATGCCGTTGAAACCATCGACATAATCATCCGTCAGAGAAATGGCAGGGTGACCCTGAACCTTAATGCCAGGGAACATGTTATCAGGGGTGACAGTGAACATATCTTCAACCTTGTGAACAACCTTCTCGACAATGCAATAAAGTATTCACCCGAATCGCCGGAGATATCGGTGGAAACAAGGAACAATGGTGATGGAGTGCAGATGTCGGTTTCCGACAGAGGAACAGGTATGACAAAGAGCGTACAGTCGAAGATATTTGAGAGATTCTACAGGCAGGCTTCTGGCAAGGTTCATGATGTGAAGGGTTTCGGGGTCGGTCTCAACTATGTGAAAGCTATCGTGGAAGCTCACAGGGGTACCATAACTGTAACGAGCGAGCCGGGAAAAGGCAGCAGATTTGATGTATATTTACCATTTAATCCGGAGAGCCAGGGATGAATCAGAAAAGCGTTAAAATATTCCTTGTGGAAGATGATCTCAGTTTCGGGTCGGTCCTGAAATCGTATCTTGAGATCAACGATTTCAATGTTGAATGGGTCGATGACGGAAAATATGCCGTAGACCATTTCCGGAAGGGAATGTTTGATATCTGCATACTTGATGTGATGCTCCCGCATGTAGACGGATTTACAATAGCCCGGGAGATAAGGCAGATAAATAATCTCATACCTATAATCTTCCTTACTGCCAGGAAGATGAAGGAAGATGTTCTTACAGGTTACGATGCCGGCGGTGACGATTATATTACAAAGCCTTTCGACACAGAAATCCTGCTGGCCAAGATACGTGCGATTCTTGCCCGCAGGGAATACCAGAGCGGGACAAAAGATATCTATGAAATAGGGAAGTTCGTATTCAACGCCAAGCTCAGGACGCTTACAGCGGGCGATGACGAGAAAAAGCTTTCTCCCAAGGAGGCACAGCTCCTGGAACTGCTGGCCCTGAATCCCAATTCACTTATCAGCAGGGAAATGGCATTGAAGAAGATCTGGGGTAACGACGACTATTTCACTGCGCGCAGCATGGACGTTTATATTACCAAGCTCAGGAAATTTCTTTCAGAGGATCCCCGGCTTAATATCAAGAACATTCACGGGGCAGGCTTCCAGCTGATTATCAGCGAGGAGTGATTCTCAGGGACTCGCTGTTGAACTGAAGGGGCAGCAGGTCAGCTCCTTTTCCGATGATCCGTATCTTGCTGCTCCCACCCAAAATTATCCTTATACTTATACCATTCCTGTTTTCCTCTTCAGCAATTACCTGCCTGCAGTTGCCGCAGGGTGCTACGGGTTCCGAAGTATGACTGCTGCCTGAGAAGGCTGCTATTGCCAGTGCAACCGGCTTATCGCCGGGATGATTGGAAACCGCATTGGAGATGGCATTTCTTTCAGCGCATATCCCCGACGGGAATGCTGCATTCTCAACATTGGTGCCGGTGACTATCCTTCCGCTTTCAAGACGCAGGGCTGCACCGACGCTGAAACCGGAATAGGGAGAGTAGGAATTTGCTGTGGCTTTCTGTGCTGCAGCCAGGAGTTCCCGGTCTTCAGCATCAAGGTCTTCGGCTTTATCGAATTCTTTAAAACTGAAGGATATGTTATTTTGTTTCATAACGTTCTTATTCTGTAATAATCACAAAATTAGAATAATTATTGGAAAAGGTTATGAAGTGTTTTTCTTCGCCTCTGTGTTTTCCTTTGCACCCTTTGTGGTAAGATGTTTTTTTCACCACAAAGGCACACAAAGTACACACGAAGTATCACAAAGAAATAATGCGGCATATACTAATCACTTGGTGTTACTTTGTGTCTTGGTGACATTGTGGCAAGGATTTAGAAATAAAACGCACGGATCACCTCCAGATAGTTATCCGCACCTCGCCAGCACAAACCAATCAGTCACAATAGTTAATAAGTTCTGAGTTATGAAGATAAGACCGGCAAGTATTTCATCGTTTGAATAGTAATTTTGACGGAAGGAATAAAGTAAAGTTTAAAGATGTGGGGGTTCTTCGTCCCGCTTAAGGCGGGACTCAGAATGACAGTAGAAGTATTATGACAAGCGGTAAGGGTATGATGAAAGTACGGTTGGGAATCAAAGGGACATTTTTTATTACGGTATTGTTTTTAATATCTTCCTGCCGTTCGCAAAGGCCTGTAACAGTTGCTCCGTCGGGAGATTATACTGCAGCCGCATATATAGAGAAGTACAGGGACCTGGCAGTGAGGGAGATGAAAAGGACAGGGATCCCTGCCAGCATCACACTTGCCCAGGGCATGATCGAGTCTGATTACGGGAGAAGTCGCCTGGCCAGGGAGGGTAATAACCATTTCGGGATTAAGTGCCATAACGGCTGGACAGGACCTGCCATGAGGCACCACGACGACAGGAGGAATGAATGCTTCAGGGTGTACAGGAGCCCGGAAGAATCATACTATGATCATTCCGATTTTCTGAAAACCGGTTCGCGCTACAGCTTCCTCTTCGACCTTCCGGCAACAGATTACAAAGCCTGGGCTAAGGGACTGAAGAAAGCAGGTTATGCCACAGATCCCGATTATGCCAACATGCTGATAAGAAAGATCGAGGAACACAGGCTCTATAATTACGACAGGGGATACACGCCATCAGTGAAGGCAGGGGCACAGCAGGCTCCTCAAAAGGTAATTTCAGCAGATCCTGCAGTAAAAGATACAGCCCCCCCTGCTCAGACGGTTCCTGCAAATATTCCCGACCAGAGGATAAGTTATAACATTCCGGCTGTCCAGGCGAAAGTGCCCAGAGTTATGGAGAACAACCGGATACAATATATAATAGTCAAGGATGGAGAGACAGCCGAATCGATAGAAATGGATTTCGAACTCCTGAAGTGGGAACTCGTGAAGTATAATGAACTTGGGGAAGGATTTGTGCCGGTGCCGGGGCAGATGCTTTATCTCCAGCCGAAAAGGGATAAAGCTGAGCCGGGGAAGGAAACACATACGGCAAGGGAGGGAGAGACAATGTACCAGATATCGCAGCTGTATGGGGTGAAGCTGAAGAAGCTTTATGAATACAATGTTATGGATGAAGGTTCACAGCCTTCACCGGGTCAGAAAATATGGCTCAGAGGGATGAAGCCTGTCACCCGGCAGCAATAGAGTATCCTTCTATGGAGAAACCTCGCAGGAATTCAACTGTGTTCATCCTGTTTTTTCCTTCAAGCTGAAGGTTCAGAATATTGATATACCCGGTCCGGCAGGCTATCCTGAGGTAATGTTTCCCGTCGGAGAGAAGGGTTCCGGGACATGTATCATGGCTGCCTATTTCGGGAAGGCTTTCGAAAATCTTGAAGGAAATCCTTTGTGATCCGTTCGTGAGGAATGATCTTGCTCCGGGATAGGGAGCAAGGCCCCTGATGAAGTTATGGATTACACCTGCTTCCCTGTCCCAGCTGATGATACAATTTTCGGGGAAGATCTTCGGCGCCTCCCTGGGTGTTTCCCCTTTCCTGAGGAATGCCGACTGCAGCTGCGGGGAGATGGTATTATTAACAAGGCCGTCGAGCGTTCTTATCACTAGCCTGGCTCCGTGTTTCATAAGTCTGTCGTGAAGATCACCTGCATTCTCGAAGGGGAAGATCTGTATCTCCTCGCGCATCAGGATCTTTCCGGTATCTATCTTTTCGTCGATGAGGAAAGTAGTAACACCGGTCACATTCTCGCCGTTAATAATGGCATGGTTTATTGGTGCTGCACCCCTGTAGTGGGGGAGCAGAGAGGCATGCAGGTTAATCGTTCCGAGGGGCGGGATCTTCCATACCTGTTCGGGCAGCATCCTGAATGCGACCACAATGAAAACGTCGGCATTAAGTTTTTTAAGGTCTTCGGAAAATGCCTGATCCTTCAGGTTAACGGGTTGTAATATTGGCAGGTAGCTGAATTCGGCAAATTCCTTAACGGCCGATTTTGTGAGTTTCCTCCCTCGTCCGGCGGGTTTGTCGGGTGCGGTGACAACAGCCACGACATTAAAACCGTTCATGAGCAATGATCCGAGAGTTGCCACGGCAAACTCGGCAGTACCCATGAAGACGATCCGAAGCTTTTTCATATTAAGACAGCAGCCTCCGGAACAAAACTATAAAAAATTACTGATCCTTGACAACATGTTTGTAGCATGTCAGGTTATGCCCCATTTTATTCGCCTTGGTTTCGAGGTAGAACTGGTTGAAGGGATTTGACTCGATGATCAGTGGCAGCGTTTCGACGATCTGAATCCCATATCCTTCAAGCCCTGCCCTTTTGACGGGATTGTTCGAAATCAGCCTCACCTTTCCGAGTCCCAGTTCCCTCATTATGCTTGCTCCCACGCCATAGTCCCTTTCATCTTCGCTGAAGCCGAGCTTGAGGTTTGCCTGTACGGTGTCCATGCCTTCATCCTGGAGGCGGTATGCCTTTATCTTGTTGAAAAGGCCTATCCCCCTGCCTTCCTGGCTGAGGTATATCACGACTCCCTTGCCTTCCTTCTCCACCATTTCCATTGCACTGTGAAGCTGTGCTCCGCAGTCGCATCTCAGCGATCCGAAGATATCGCCGGTGAAGCATGATGAATGGACCCTTACGAGCACCGGTTCGTCCCTGGTCCATTTTCCCTTGACCAAAGCTGCATGTTCGAGGCCGTTGCTTAGCTGGCGGAAGGGTATGAACTCGAATTCACCCCTGTCGGTGGGGAGCTTCACCGTTTCACCTTTTTCTATGATGGTATCCCTGCTGAGCTTGTATTTTATAAGGTCGCGGATACTGATGATTTTGATGCCGAATTTTTTTCTCAGCTTGACAAGATCGGCCAGGCGTGCCATGGAACCGTCGTCTTTCATGATCTCCACCAGGACACCTCCGGGCGTCAGCCCGGCGAAGCGTGTCAGGTCGACAACTGCTTCGGTATGGCCTGCTCTCCGGAGGACTCCTTTCTCCTTAGCCCTGAGTGGCAGGATATGCCCCGGGCGGCCCAGGTCGGAAGGTTTCGTTGCCGGATCAACGAGCGCCCTGATGGTAAGCGCCCTGTCTTTCGCCGAGACGCCTGTGGTGGTTTCCTCGCTGACGAGGTCGACTGTCACGGTGAACTGTGTTTCGTGGATTGATGTGTTCACCGGGACCATCAGGTCGAGTTCAAGTTCGTCGCATCTGTCCTCGGGAAGGGCTGCACATATGAGTCCACGGCCGTGTTTGGCCATGAAGTTGATTATTTCCGGTGTGATCTTTTCGGCAGCGCATATGAAATCGCCTTCATTTTCACGGTCTTCATCATCAACAACAATAAGAAGCTTCCCATCCCTGATGTCCTCTATGGCTTCTTCAATTGTATTAAGCTCGTACTTTGTCATTATCCAATGGTTTGTTATCAGGATTCCTGCTTTTACCCTGGAAAGTCACCTTATAGATGTAATCCCTTAACTTACGGAAGAAAGCAAGATATGTTTCTATGTTCATCATTACCGAGTCGTTCGATGCCTTGTATGTCAGGAAGACTCCTATTGGCAGCAGGATAAAGGAGGAAGCCCACATACCAGGTATTGTGCCTACAAGTCCCTCCTCAACAAGTTTCTCGCCTGAAAGAGAGATGACATACCAGACTACGAAAAAGAATACCGATATCACTGCCGGAGTGCCGAGGCCCCCTTTCCTTATTATTGCTCCCAGGGGTGCTCCAATGAAGAAGAATACGATGCAGGCGAAGGGGATGGTCAGCTTTTTATGCCAGTTTACTTCCATGTTTCCTATTGCCCTGAGGCTTGTTTTCATTGTTTCTGTCTTACCTGTGAGGAAGCTGCTGGCATCTTTCAGAATTTCAATTGATCTTGTAAGAGCTTCCATTTTTTGTGCTGTCGGCAGTGTGTCGAATACAGTGTTCAGGTTGAATTGCAGAGTGTCGGCGGCAGGAACATAATCGTCGGTCTGAACGACGAAGCTGGGCATGGCTTTTCGATCCACGTATACTTTTGAAATCAGGAATTCACTGAGCTGGCTCTTTTGTCGAGCCATGTAATTAATTGATAATGAGTCGATAAAATGCGAGAGCATTGACATGTCCATGCTCCAGGATGTATTCCTGAACATTTCACCGCCGCTTCTCTCGAGGTCGAATCCCGTAAGGGAAAGCACGATTGTCTGTTCGCTGAAGGAGTCTTTCCTTGATGGGTATTTTCTTTCCGAAGGGATGATATTTTTCTCTTCTATCTCGGTGAATGTATGTCCGTTGTAAAGCTGCATTATCATGCCTGACTCGTCGGGAGTGACCTTAATGTAGCCTGAATCGGCTATGGTCACCGGAGGGTTTATTCTCTTGTTCCTGTGGTCGTAGATTATCAGTTTGTCGAGTCGGTTTGTAGCCGGGTCCTTGGAAGTTATCTTGATGCTGAAGCCGTCGATGTCGCTGTTGAAAGAACCTGCCTGGAGGTTTATGTCGGGACGTTTCCGTTTGATATCCCACAGCAATGATCGTGCCTGTCGGTTGGAGTAGGGGAGGACGTAGTTTGAGAAGAAGAAGGAAACACCTACCAGGAGGGAGATGATAACCACCAGCGGCATCATGATCCTTTTAAGCGGGATGCCTGATGATTTGAGTGCGGTAAGTTCGCTGAATTCGCCCATGTTGCCGAAGGTCATCAGGGAGGCAAGGAGTATTGCGAGTGGCAGGGCGGTCGGGACGAAGGACAGGGAGAACTGGAAGAGCAGTTCGGCCATGATGGTGAAGTTAAGGCCTTTGCCTGCGAGTTCGTCGACGTACATCCACAGGAATTGCAGCAAAAGAATGATAAGCACGATGAAGAATGTGAGTATCAGCGGGCCTATGAATGATTTTATGACAAATTTGTCAAGTTTCTTCACTGCGTGGTTATTCAGGGGGATTGCTTCGTCCTCCCGCCCGAGGCGGGACTCCTCGCAATGACGGGATACATAATTTGGGTTATATTCCCAGTGCCCTTTTCAGATCATCGATCTGTGTATTCCAGAGGTTAATGGCATCTTCTTTTTCTTCTGTTTCGGCGAAGTC
>JALONU010000165.1 GCA_025454775.1 Bacteroidales bacterium
CAACGCCTTCGTCGGCCAGATACCTTAGCATCAGGGTATCACCATTCTGGGCTGCAATAGGAAAGGAGTGAATCCGTCCTTGTCCCTGGCCTCCAGGTTTGCTCCATTCTGAATAAGCAGATCTGCAATATTTGCATACCCCGACCAAATGGCAGACATAAGGGGAGTCGTACCTTCATTATCTCTTTTGTCTAAGTCGGCCCTGTAGTATAGAAGCAGATCAGTAATCCTGAAGCTGCCGTATGCCGCGGCATAATTCAGTGCAGTTACCCCCTTGTTGTTCTGGTAGTCAATATCTGCACCATACCTTATCAGCGACTCTGCAATCCCTATACAGTCAGTCTCCTTCTGTGTTACATCGTGGCGGGGCTCCATTGCTTCAAGGTCGATGAGCTTCCCGAGTATCAGCATAATAGGAGACTCTGAGGAAAACAAACCCAGGTTGGGATTGGCGTTATAGCTTAAAAGGGTTATTACTGCACCTGGTTTTATGTTTACAACTGCAAAAATCAGCGCAGTGGAGCCGTCGCTTGTCTGAGCATCGACTTCCGCTCCCTTAAGGATGAGCCTCTCAACCTCCGAATCCAGTCCCTTGGAGGCTGCGATCATCAGGTTATATTCAAGGGCATTCTCGTAGAAAAGAGGGAGATAGTCGGCAGTGTCTTTGCTGGAGATCTGCGAAATCAGCGGTCCTGCAATGATCAGGAATGCTGCTGTTGAAAAGATTTGTCTTGAAAGTGCTCCGCTTATCGGCATGAATACAAAATTATAATTTAATTCTTTTTATTTTTGCTGCGGGAAGAAACTTCTTTTGTCGGGAAAAAGGAAAATACTGCTTATTGCCCTTCTGGCCATGCTCGTAAGCTACAACCCCGGGGCTGTCAGGAAAGTCAGTTTTGTCACCGATAAGCTGGCTCCGGAGAATGTCAGGCTTTCCAATGTCTATTCGTCTGGAAGGGAGTACGCCCAGGCAGAGAAAACCATCAGCTCCTTTATGCGAAAATGGTCGATAACCGGGGCGTCAATTGCTGTTTCCCGGGATGGCCGGCTTGTCTATGCCAGGGGGTTCGGCCTCGCAGATACTCTTACCGGCGAAGAAGTTCAGCCGTACCATAAGTTTCGTGTCGCCAGCATCTCCAAGCTGGTGACCGCGGTTGCAGTTATGAAGCTGGCAGAGGAAAAAAAACTCTCACTCCGGGACAGGGTTTTTGGGCCGGGGGCTGTTCTGGATGATCCATACTTCAGCAATCCACGTGATAAAAGGGTGAACGATATTACAATAGCTCACCTTTTGAGCCATCAGGGCGGATGGACACTGCGCTGGGGCGACCAGATGTTCATGCCTGTTGTGATAGCTGAGCAGATGGGAGTGAAGCCTCCAGCCGATACACGAACCATTGTCAGGTTCGCTCTCAACAAGAGGCTTCATTTTACCCCCGGGACCGGTACCGCATATTCCAACCTGGGTTACGCCATCCTGGGGCTGGTAATAGAAAAAGTCTCCGGGATGCCGTATGATGAGTACTGCCGGAAAATGATACTGGAGCCGGCCGGCATATTTGATATGACTCTGGGGAAAAACCTTCCTTCAGGGAAAGCTCCCTTCGAGGTTTCCTATTATACTCCATCTGACGTTCCTCCAAAACCTTCGGTCTACGGAACAGGTGAACTATTGCCTCCGCCATATGGCGGGAATGACATAGAAGCACTCGGAGGAGCCGGAGCCTGGATAGCTACCGCTCCCGACCTTATCAGGCTGATGCTCGCTGTTGACGGCTTACCTTCGAGGCAGGATATACTTTCAGAAGAAAGCATCACTTTCATGACCGACAATGGAAACGGCTATGCTCCGGTAGGATGGAAAACGACTGTATATAACGGTACCTGGTGGCGAACGGGTTCATTTCCCGGAACAGCCGGAGTTATGAAAAAGCAGCCTGACGGCTTCAGCTGGGTCGTCCTTTTCAATACGAGTGCATGGAACGGCCCCGAAATCTATACGTCCATAAACAACATGATGTACAGGGTTCTTGCACAGGTCCGGCACTGGCCCGATTACGACCTTTTTGATTATTCCCTGCCAGTTCCGCTTAAGCAGGGACTGGCCGACTCATCAATGTTACGATAATGTGCTTCACAGTCAATGTTAACCTCGTGAAGGAGGAAATTGAAGACAGGTATAGTATTTCTTTCCCCGGAAAATACCGGTACGAACCGAGTTATTATTACCATGCGTTCGGACTTCCTGAACTTCCTGTTATATGTCCTCCTGAGAAAGGATCCCTGAGAATGCTAAGGTGGGGACTTGTACCTGCATGGGTAAAAAGCGAATCGGATGCTGCTGAAATAAGGCTGAAGACCTTCAACGCAAGAGCGGAAAGCATAAACAGTAAGCCTGCCTTCTCATCTTCCTTTCGTTCAGGAAGATGCATTATACCCGTCAGGGGCTTTTACGAGTGGCAGCACACTCCCTCAGGCAAAATACCTTGGTATATATACAGCGGGCATGATGATATTTTATCTCTGGCCGGATTGTTCAGCGAATGGGTTCATACGGCAACGGGGGAAACTGTCGGAACGTTTACCATAATTACAACCGAGGCAAACAGGATGATGTCGGAGATCCATAATTCGAAAAAAAGAATGCCGGCTGTCCTCGATAGGTCAGATGAACTGAGATGGACAGATCTGTCCATTTCCCCGGCCGAAGCGCTCCTTCTCCTGAGACCAGCTACTGAAGACGCCCTTAAAGCCCATACCATAAGCCCCCTTATCAACAGAAAGGATGCTGACAAAAACACACCCGACATAATCAGGCCTTATAACTACGGGGAGAATCTGCTTTTTCCTCTTAGTTAGTCCTGCGGTCTTGCAGTCCTGCAGTCCTGCAGTCGTGCGTCATTATTTGGGACTATTCGGTTTTGTCAGGCAGTTTAAGGTTATCACGACCGCAGGACCGCAGGACTGCACGACCGCACGACCGCAAGACTTTTCTTCAGCTACTGGGCAACGAAATGATAGGTCAGGGTTCCGCTTTGAAGCTTCTGGGCTTTTAAGTCTGCATTGAACCGTGAGATAAGCGCCGCCGACACTGCAGCCTCCACGAGGCAGATGTCATCGCTGGTGCTTTTATTCCCAATTACTTTAGCTTCTTCAACGATGCCTTTAGGGTTCACCTGTATTGCGAGAACAATTATGCCGGAGCCCTGGCATTTATAGATCGGGATGGGAAGGTATGTGTGCGTCCGGCCTGCAAGTTCATAATAGATTCTTGTGGGTCCCTGGTAGTTGGCTGCCATTTTCTGAGACTCTGTCGGATCATTCTCCTCCTTCTGGTCAGCTTCTTCCTTCATCGTAAGGTTCTCATCGCCCTCCGGTTCGCTTATACGTTTTTGCTCATCAATATAGTTGTCATCTCCGAGTTTCCCATCCCTGATCAGTTCGTTCTTCACCATGTCGATATAGTCTGCTGCATCAACCTTCACATCAGGGCGGTTGGCGAGGTTCCTGGCAATATTAAGCATCTCCTCGTCACCCTGGAGTATCCTTTCTATTTCTGTTGAAGGAAGGCGGATCAGCTTTTGTTCGTCTTCAGGCTCATCGACCTGGATGAATTCCACGGTGAATTCATCGGTTATCTTCTTTTCCAGTGAACCAAGCTTGAATGACATGAAGATTATCCCTGCAACCAGGTATACAATCACAGTACCGAGGATCCCGACTACCCTGCCTTCATACTTTTTCATACCCGACAAAGTTACTAAACCTGAGATTCATTTTTTTGCAGGTTTCTTCTTCTTCACAACCTTTGCAGGCTCAGGCTTCTTGAAAGTCTTGTTCTTGAGAAGGCCGTTCCGGACTTCATGGACGAATTTAACCCATGCCATCGGGTTAAGCAGGTTATTTACCGGATACATGTTCCGGGTTGTCATGGCTGAGAAATTCTGTTCCATCACGGACTTGTAACCGGCTTCCGGTGAGATGCCTACATTGACATCGTTGGTTATTGCAACATAAATTGAAGCAAGGTTCTCATTCATATATTCAACCGTCGGATCCTTCTCTCTTTCTTTCGCGATGTCGGCAAGGAATTCGCTGTAAGTTTTCCAGGGCAGTATCTTTACTTCCTGGATTAAAATAGTATCCGTTTCCAGGATGATATCTGCCATACAGTGCCTGTCGGGATAGTCAGAAGGAATAACGGTATGATATCTTTTGTAGCCGATTGCACGGAATAATACCGTATCTCCGGGAGTTGTTGTTATCGAATAAATTCCGGTTCTTTCACTGACAGCAGCCCTGTGCAGTTTTCTTGATATGACCGCCACACCCTGAACCGGCCTCCGCGCCTGGTCAGTTATAATTCCGCTCAGCTGTACAAATCTCTCATTTCCGTTTTCCTGACAAGTAAGAGATATATGCGGCAGTAGAAGAAATATTGCAGTATAAAGAATCCGGTTCAATAATCTGCTGATTCTGGTACCCTCCCAATTAAGTCTGCAAAATAAACATTATTGATAATAACGCTAAAACATTTAACCAAATTTTAATACTTTTAAAAAGATTAAAAAAAGTCGTGTCTGATGAAAAGAACACTATTGCTGGGAGATGAGGCTATTGCGCAGGGAGCGATCGATGCAGGACTGAGCGGTATGTATGCGTACCCGGGTACTCCTTCGACAGAGATAATGGAGTATATCCAGTCATCACCCGCAGCGGTGCATAGGAATATTCACAGGGAGTGGTCGTCGAATGAGAAAACAGCCATGGAGGCGGCGCTGGGTATGTCGTATACCGGGAAAAGGGCAATGGTTGCCATGAAGCACGTGGGCCTGAATGTTGCTGCCGACGGATTCATTAATTCCGCGCTTACAGGTGTGAACGGCGGGCTGGTAGTGGTTTCAGCAGATGACCCTTCAATGCATTCATCGCAGAATGAGCAGGATTCAAGGTTTTACGGGAAGTTTGCATTTGTGCCGTGCTTTGAACCTTCAGATCAGCAGGAAGCCTACGACATGGTTTTTGATGCTTTCGAGCTTTCGGAAAAATATAAAACACCGGTACTGCTCAGGATCACGACGAGGCTTGCCCATTCAAGATCTGCTGTGGCCCTAACCACTCACCCTCTGCCCGAAAAGAGCATCCTTCTGCCTTCTGATCCTGTGCAGTTCGTTCTTCTGCCTGCAATTGCCAGGAAGCGCTACAAAGCCTTGCTTAAAACATACGACACAATAAAATATGATATAAGGCTTGAGAAATACAATGCTTTCAGGGATGGGGAGAGAAGAGAACTCGGCATAATTGCCTGTGGCATTGCTCACAATTACCTGATGGAGAACCTGAAAGATAACGGATCCGATTTCCCTGTCCTGAAGCTGAATACATACCCTTTCAGGGAAGACCTTGTCAAAAATCTGGCAGGCCGCTGCAGGGAGATCCTTGTCCTGGAAGAAGGATACCCGATTGTGGAGGAAGGTCTGCGCGGTTTCCTGAACGCTGGAATGAAGATACTCGGCAGACTCGACGGAACTCTTCCCCGTGACGGTGAGCTTACACCTTCAATTGTGGCAAGGGCACTTGGAATGGAAACAAAGCCCGGTAAGGAAGTTCCCGGTCTTGTGCGGATGAGGCCTCCTTCGTTCTGCAAAGGCTGCGGACATGCAGACGTGTTCAGCGAGCTGCTCGAAGCACTCAGGCCATTCGGCCCCGGCAGGGTCTTTTCCGACATTGGATGCTACACTCTCGGAGCCCTTCCTCCATATGGGGCAATTAACTCGTGTGTCGACATGGGAGCTTCTGTAACAATGGCGGTTGGAGCAGCCGATGCAGGCCTTTTCCCCTCCGTGGCTGTGATAGGTGATTCAACATTCACTCATTCAGGAATGACGGGCCTTCTGGATGCAGTTAACAAGAATTCGCCTGTGACTATAATTATTTCGGATAATTCAACTACAGGCATGACAGGCGGACAGAAATCACAGGCAACAGGCAGGCTGGAACAGATATGCCGTGGTATCGGTGTAGATCCTGAACATATAAGGACTATGGTTCCCTTACGTAAAAATCATGATGAAAACATACGTATAATGAAAGAGGAATTTGAATACAGGGGAGTTTCCGTGATTATCGCTTCAAGGGAATGCATCCAGACTGCGTCACGCAGGAAACGTGCAGGTACAGAGAATGCTGAAAACTGAAGATCATGAAGAACGATATAATTCTATCCGGGGTGGGAGGGCAGGGTATCCTGTCGATCGCAGCAGCTATCGGCCTTGCTGCGGTTGAAAATAAACTGTATCTGAAACAATCCGAGGTACATGGTATGAGCCAGAGGGGAGGAGATGTGCAATCCCATTTCAGGCTTTCGGATAAACCCGTGGCTTCTGACCTTATACCCATGGGCAAAGCCGACCTGATAATTTCGGTTGAACCGATGGAGTCGCTGCGTTACCTTCCATGGCTCTCCGACGAAGGATGGCTTGTAACGAGCTCCGTACCGTATGTTAATATCCCGGACTACCCTGCTGTGGATGAAATCCTGGAGGAAATAAGGAAGATAAAAAATCATGTGATCATCGATGCAGATTCCATTGCCAGGGAGGCAGGCTCTGTACGATCGGGAAACATTGTTGTTCTGGGCGCTGCATCTCCATACATAAACATGCCTTTTTCGAGCCTCGAGAATGCAGTACGCAGCCTTTTCGCCAGAAAGGGCGAAGAGACGGTTGATATTAATATCAGGGCTCTGAGGATAGGACGCGATTTTTCGGGATCCGTGAGATGAACATAGAGATCCGGAAATTTTTACTTTACTTTGACTGTAGAGAACTAACCAGGAAGAACATGAAACAATTTGGCATTACCCTTCTTATAACGGTGCTGATGGCTGCAGGCAGCCATTTTACCATGGCACAGGAAACAAAGAAACTGTATGATCCTGCTCTTGATGGGATGAAGCAGATTAAGGAAGCGGTTTCACAGGCCCGCTCCTC
>JALONU010000166.1 GCA_025454775.1 Bacteroidales bacterium
CTCGATTATATGATAAACAAGGCTGGGTGTACAATTGAGGAAGGACTCAGAATACTGAAAGATTATGGACTCGACTCAATCCCCGGTGGCGGTGCAGAAATTTTCGATGAGGAATTGAGGAAAAACATATGTGATGACAAATCCTCTTCAGAGCTTTGGCTTAAAATACATGAGACGGCACATAATATTGGTATTCCATCGAATGCAACAATACTTTATGGCCACATTGAGAACTATTTCCACCGCATTGACCATATGGAGCGGCTTCGAAACCTGCAGGACAGAACAAATGGCTTCAATTGCTTTATTCCGCTCAAGTTTAAGAAAGCCAACAACAATATGTCATACCTTGGTGAGGTAAGTATCGTTGAAGACTTAAGAAACTATGCTGTTTCAAGAATCTACCTTGATAATTTTCCCCATCTGAAAGCATACTGGCCTATGATCGGCAAGGAAACGGCACAGACCAGCCTTTCATTCGGGACCGACGACCTCGACGGGACCATTGACGATACAACGCGCATCTACTCCATGGCCGGTGCAGAAGAGCAGAACCCGTCAATGTCGTCTGAAGAGATCTCAAGGCTCATCCGTGAAGCCGGCTTCGAGCCTTTCGAAAGAGATTCATTTTACAACCTGCTGTAAAGGATATGACCGGCTGTTTGCAACTCCCGCCGGAGCCGGTAGGAGGATTAATAATTTTATCTCTACATTTGCGTTATCATTAAGCACACCTTACCTCTATGAGCCTTAAGGAATTCATTATGAGCAGGCAGTTCCTGAAAAACCTTGGACTTGCAGTAATCATTGTTATAGGTATTGTTACCATACTGCTGCTTTGGCTAAACATTTACACAAGGCACGGACAGGCCCGGCCTGTTCCGGATTTCTTCGGGCTTACTGTACAGGAGACAGAGGCTCTGGCAAAAAAAAGCAAGCTGAAATACCAGATAATAGATTCTGTTTACACCTCGATTGTACCTCGCGGATGTGTTGCCGAGCAGCATCCGAAGCCCGGATTTAAAGTCAAGAAATGGAGAAACATATCACTGACCATCAATGCTTTCCGCCCCGAGATGGTTGCAATGCCCGACCTGGTGAACCTACCTATTCTACAGGCTAAATCGCTGATTGAAGGTGCCGGGCTTTTAATGGGAAAGAAGACCTACAAACCCGATCTCTCGATAGAGGTTGTTCTGAACCAGCAATATACAGGAAAGGAGATAGCTCCCGGCGACTCCATTCAAAAGGGTTCGGTGATCGACCTTGTTCTCGGGAAAGGCTACGGAAACCAGACGAGATCCGTACCCGATCTTGTCGGTCTCTCCCTCGAAGAGGCCACCGATGTGATCGACGGATCGTCACTTAACCTCGGCGCATTCAATTTTGACAATACTGTTACAACGGGAGAAGACAGCCTAAAAGCATTTGTATACATGCAGAAACCCGAATATGCAGAAGATGCGACGATCCAGTTCGGAAGGTTCATGTACCTGTGGCTTACCCTCGATTCACTGAAGCTTCCTGTCGACTCAACTATGATAATGGCCGGCGATACCATCATGCCGGAAATTTCCAACTAAATGATAATCCGCAGATACCTGATGACAAGAGTGAAGACAATCAGTACCATAATACTGGCTTCACTTGCCCTGCCGTGCGTAAGCCAGGAGTTTGTTATCGGTCTTCGGTCAAATCCCGCGTTAAGACATTCAGAGGTCCGGGCCTCCAAAGGAATTGCACAGGACACGCTGAGTCTGCCTTTCTTTGATGATTTCCCCGGAGAGAACGTATACCCCGATGCTTCAAAGTGGAGCGACGACTTTGTCTTCATAAACAATACCTATACCCAGGATCAGCTGACAGCAGGCGTGGCTACATTCGATGCCCTGGATAATTCAGGTGAACTGTATGAGACTGCATCAGATATAAGCTTCCTGGCAGACCGTCTGACTTCGATGCCCGTTTACCTTAACCTGCCCGCATCCGACAGCATCAGGTTGAGCTTTTTCTTCCAGCCGGGAGGGCTCTCCGATGTACCTGAAGAAAACGACAGCCTGGTCCTCCAGTTCTATGCCCCTGCTGAGGGAAAATGGTACCCGGCATGGAAAACCACAGGAGGCAGCTTTAAAAAGTTCACTCACGTGATAATGAGGATCGACGATCCACGGTTCCTGAAAAAGGGATTCAGGTTCAGGTTCATCAACTATGCAAGCCTCAGTGCCAACCTGTCAGACCCTTCCATGGTTGGCAACTGCGACATGTGGCATATTGATTACATACTTCTCGACAGGTACAGAAATGATGAGGATACTGTATATCGGGATGTGGCATTCAGGCGCCCTCACCGATCGCTGCTGAACACACATGAATCAATGCCTCTCAGACAGTTCAGCCAGGTTGCTTTCCAGGAAATGGGATCGGTGATCCCCATACACTACAGGAATAATGATATAATAGTCAGGAATGTAACCAGGAACTTTGAGATCAGGGATGTCTACAAGAATACAATCGTAAAAACACTTACTGCAGGTGCTTCCAATGTCGAACCCGGAACAGATGTTGACGATTCCGCAGATCTCATATATACCTTCACCGGCAGCGGAGATTCAGCCCTCTTCAGGATAAAAAGCTGGCTTATCACCGACATTTTCGATCCGAAACAGAATGACACTGTTGTCTATTACCAGCGCTTCTCCAATTATTTTGCCTTCGACGACGGTTCTGCCGAGGGAGGATACGGAGTCAACGGCCTCGGGTCGAGAAATGCCATGGTGGCGTACAGGTTCCGGTCCTTCACAAATGACACCCTGCGGGCAATAATGATATGCTTCAATGACAGCTACCAGAATGCCAACCAGAGAGTTTTCGACCTGATGGTCTGGGACGACGCAGGTGGTTTGCCCGGGAACGTAATTTACACAATGGAGGATGAGATGGTCAGACCGGCAGAAACGTTGAACGGATTCCATAAATATATTCTCAGGAAAGGAGTTCCGGTAGAAGATATTTTCTACATCGGCTGGAGGCAGAAATCGGAAACCTTTCTGAATGCGGGCCTCGATATAAACACTCCCCACGGAGGGAAGCAGTTTTACTGGATAAACGGGAACTGGATACAGTCGGGAGTCAGCGGAAGCCTTATGATCAGGCCTGTAACAGGGGATCCCATTGCAACCGGCATAAGTGATATTGCCTGGAAGAACAGGACGCAGATCAGGTTTTTTCCCAATCCTGCAAAAGATTACATCAGTATTGATAACGATGAACTGGTTGATGCAGGAGACATACGGATATCATTTACAGACCTTCAGGGAAAAGAGGTGTTATCAACTGTTCTGACCCGGACGATTAATGTTTCAGGCCTTAAACAGGGTTTGTACATCATTACTGCGACCAGGAAAAGCATACCTGTCGGGTACAGCCGGATGATCAAAACAAAGTAGCTTTCGTCATGGCCGAAGAGGAACTGTCTGAACAGCAGGAGTTATTTGAACATTACAGGTTCATTGTCGACCCGGGCCAGTCGCTCTTGCGTATCGACAAATATCTGTTTTCGAAGATAGAAAATGTTTCAAGGACCCGGATACAGGACGCTGCAAACGCCGGCAACATACTTGTAAATGATGATCCTGTGAAACCTAACTACAAGGTCAAGCCCGGAGACATCATCCAGATCGTACTGCCGCATCCTCCGAGGGAAGTTGAGCTTATACCCCAGGATATCCCCATAAACATTGTTTACGAGGATAATGATGTAGTTGTTGTGAATAAGGAGGCGGGGATGGTCGTGCATCCTGCTTACGGCAACTATTCAGGCACACTCGTGAATGCCCTCATGTGGCATTTCAGAGATCTGCCCCTCTTCAGGACCGGAGAGCTCAGGCCCGGGCTTGTTCACAGGATAGATAAAAACACATCGGGGATCCTGGTTATAGCAAAGAACGAACTGGCGCTTAACAGGCTTTCGAAGCAGTTTTACGACAGGACAACCGACAGGAAGTATCTTGCACTGGTGTGGGGCGTTCCCAATCCACCGGAGGGAACGATAACCGGTCATGTCGGACGGAACATCCGCGACAGGAAGATCATGCAGGTTTTCCCCGACGGGAGCCAGGGGAAGCCGGCGATAACTCACTACAGGGTGCTGGAGGATTTCAGCTATGTTTCTGTTGTGGAGTGCAAGCTTGAGACCGGAAGGACCCACCAGATAAGGGTTCATTTCAGCCATATAAGGCATCCTCTGTTCAACGACGATGAATACGGCGGGAACAAAATCCTTAAAGGAACCACTTTTTCAAAATACCAGCAGTTTGTAAGGAATTGTTTTGAGATACTACCGCGCCAGGCCCTTCATGCCAGGTCGCTGGCCTTCGACCACCCGGTTTCAGGAAAGAGACTCTTCTTCGACTCAGAGCTGCCTGATGACATGAAGATGGCTATCGATAAGTGGAGATCATATATCTCTAGCAGAGAAAATAATTAAATCTTAGATCCAGGAACTTACATCACCACGAACCCGATGCCCCGCCGCCACCGAAGCTGCCGCCGCCAAAGCCGCCAAAGCCTCCTCCGCCTCCACCTCCGCCGCCGCCGGAGAATCCTCCCCAGCTTCCGCGGTGCGAGTTACGGCCCGAGTTCATCATCGACATGAGAAGCCATAAGGGAAGTCCCTTGTCGCTTATATGACGCTGGTTCTTGCCACCACCGCTTCGCATCGAGATGATGATAATGAGAATTATTATGAAAATGATCAACGGGGCAAGGGCGGAAAAGTCTTTCTTCCCTGTAACCTTGTCGGCCGGGTAATCGCCCCTGGCAAGTGCCATCAGGATGTCCACAGCTTTATCGAGCCCTTGGTAGTACTGACCGTTCCTGAAAGCAGGAAGTATCTCATAATCAATGATCTGTCCGCACATGATATCAGGAATTGCTCCTTCGAGCCCGTAGCCGGGGAGGATTGCCACATCTCCTTTTCCTGATCCCGTTTTTGCCTTAACCAGCACAAGAACGCCGTTGTTAATGCCCTTTTGTCCTATTCCCCATTTCTCGGCAAGCCTCTGACCGTAATCCTTTATCTCATATCCCCTGAGGTCGGTAAGTGTCACTATTGCGATCTGGGTTGAGGTCGAATCGTCGAAGGCCACCAGCTTTCTTTCAAGGGCATTTATCTCCCCGGCATCAAGCATGCCTGCAAAGTCGTTTACGAGGCGCTGAGGATAGGGCTTTTCAGGAATATCCTGTGCGGCTGCCCGGAAGAAAGCAAGCATGAAAAGGAACAGTATGGCTCTTCTGAAAAATGTATTCATCTTCATACTGTCATTATTCAGGAATATTATATGAAATATCATCGGGAAGTTCGTTTACATCGTCTCTCTTATGAGGGAAGAACTCTTTAAGCTGCTGCCCTGCCATCAATATCCCTTCAACGATACCTTCGGTGTATTTTTCTTCCCTGAATTTCGACTGGATAAGCTCTCTGGTCCTGTCCCAGAAATCTCCCGGCACCTTGCTGTTAATGCCAGTATCGCCGATAACAGCGAATTTTTTATTTCCTACAGCGAGGTAGATCAACACTCCGTTTCGGTTTTCCGTCTTGTGCATGCCGACTTTTGCAAATATCCATGCAGCCCTGTCGAGGACATCGCCGCTGACACTGGTCTCGAGATGAACACGTATCTCACCTGATGTGTCCAGTTCGGCTTCCTTTATGGCGGAGCGGATGCGTTCCTGCTGCTCCCTGGTAAAGAATTCTGAGGCTTTCATTTTTCAGAACTGCACCTGCGGTGCTTTTTCAGCTCCTTCCATCGATTCGAAATAAGGCCTTTCGGTGAAGCCGAACATTCCGGCGATAAAATTCTGCGGGAACCTCTTAATGAAGGTATTGAAGCCCTGGGCAACCTCGTTGAATTTCCTTCTCTCCACTGATATCCGGTTTTCGGTGCCTTCGAGCTCGACCTGCAGATCCCTGAAATTCTGGGTGGCTTTCAGCTCGGGGTACTTCTCAACAACCACCATAAGCCTTGAAAGGGCCGAACTCAGCTCGCCCTGCGCTGCCTGGAACTGCTGCATGTTCTCTGCCGTCATCTTTGTCGGGTCGAGTGTGACCTGTGTTGCCTTGGCTCTTGCCTCGATCACCTGTGTCAGTGTCTCCTGCTCAAAGGCGGCTGCCCCTTTCACAGTATTGACGAAGTTGGGGATCAGGTCTGCCCTTCGCTGATACTGGGTTTCCACGTTCCCCCACTGGCTCTTCACACCTTCCTGCATGGACACCATCTGGTTATAAACTTTTGTTCCCCAAAGGACTACGCCCAGAACGACGAGCCCGATCACTGCTGCTATGATAACTGAGATAAGACATCCTTTTTTCATCTTATATGTTTTTAAGTTTTTCTCAAAATTAAGAAATTTTAAATTCTTTTCAGGTACACAGAGCTACACAGAGAACCACAGAGAACCACGGAGAGAATCTCTGTGGCTCTCTGTGGTTCTCTTGTCCTTCTCAGTGTAAGTTCTTCAAAAATTGACTAAATTTGATTTATATTCTTATCGGATGAGAACAATAGCAATTGTGGCGGGAGGTGATTCCTCCGAGTATGAGATATCGGTGAAGAGCGCAGCAGCGGTGGCGGAAGCACTGGCGGAGAGATATAATACCTATATAATATTGATACGGGGCATAAACTGGTACTGGGAGGATCAGAAGGGACGCTACCATAACATCGACAAGAATGATTTTACACTGGTGGCGGATGATTTCCACATCAGGTTCGACGGAGTCTTTATGGCCATCCATGGCACACCCGGTGAGAACGGACTCCTGCAGGGTTATTTCGATATGCTCCGGATACCTTATACCGGCTGCGATGCATTCTGCTCGGCGCTGACCTTCAACAAGCAG
>JALONU010000026.1 GCA_025454775.1 Bacteroidales bacterium
CAGGGCGTCTTTGCCATTTTTAAGCAGTCTCTTTTATATCTTTGCATTGAATAATCCGGAAATCATATGCCTGAAGCTATTCTTTCACCAAGGGAATTAAGGAGGTACGGGAAACAGATAATGATCCCCGGAATAGGAACTGACGGACAGGAAAAACTGAAAAAAGCCTCTGTGCTGGTAGTGGGTGCAGGCGGACTTGGTTGTCCTGTCCTCCAATACCTTGCTGCTGCAGGTATAGGCAGAACAGGCATTGCGGAATTCGACATGGTGAAAGAGGAAAACCTCCCACGGCAGATCCTGTACGGAACTAATGACGTTGGCAAGCTCAAATCGATAATTGCAAAGAACAGGCTGGAACACCTTAATTCATCCGTTGCCTTCGAAATAATCAATCTTCGCATTGATGCCGGAAATGCACTGAAAGTCCTCGGAAATTATGATATTATCGTCGACGCCACGGATAACCTTGAAACGAGATATATCATCAGCGATGCCTGTGTGATACTTGGCAAACCGATGGTTCACGGGGCTATTTATAAATATGAGGGACAGGTTTCCGTTTTCAATTACCGGGGAGGGCCGACATACAGGTGCTATAACCCGTATACCGGGAAAAAGGGAGCCGGAAATCCGCTCCCTGCAGAAGTGGGCATTGTCGGTGTTCTTCCGGGGATCACGGGCACTTACATGGCCAGCGAGATCATTAAGATCATCACGGGAACCGGTGAAGTGCTCAGCGGTAAAGTACTGCTGCTGAACATAGCCGAAAACACACAGTACATGCTTTCTGTAAAGTCCATACCGGAAAATCACGTTGTAAGACAGCCCAGCAGCACATTTAAACTTTAAACTGAAACACATTCAATATGAGACTTCTTCTGATCAGCAATTCAACAAATCCCGGAGAACCCTACCTCGATTATCCGAAAAACAATATCAGGGATTTTCTCGGGAACCGCCCGGTGAGGGTGCTGTTCATCCCCTATGCAGCGGTAACTTTTTCATATGATTCATACGAAGAAAAGGTATATGAACGGTTCCGGGAGACAGGACATGAAATAGCTTCCATCCATCATTTCTCCGATCCTGTCAGGGCCGTCAGGGAAGCAGAAGCACTGGCAGTCGGAGGAGGTAATACCTGGAAACTGCTCAGGGAGCTGAGGGACAGAGAACTCATTGAACCGGTGAGGAAGAAGGTTTTCGAAGGAATGCCGTATATTGGATGGAGCGCCGGTTCAAACGTTGCATGCCCCACAATCATGACAACCAACGACATGCCGGTTGTCCAGCCTGACTCTTTCGCTGCCTTTAACCTGGTCCCCTTCCAGATAAATCCCCACTACCTCGACGCCAATCCCGAGGGGCATGCAGGTGAGACCAGGGAACAAAGGATTAATGAGTTCATAGAAATAAATCCACACGTTTATGTAGTGGGATTAAGGGAGGGCACGATGCTGCTTGTTGAAAGAAAAAAGATCGAATTGATAGGTTCAAGGCCGGCAAGAATTTTCAAAAAGGGATCCCAGCCCGTGGAGGTCAGCCCCGGGGAGAAACTTTCCTTCCTCTTACGGCATTAAAGGGAATTAATTCAAATAAATTATCTTTGTCACCCGTTATCAGGCGGTTATGAACCATTCTTCCTTGACGGGTTATGAAGATTTTCTACAGGATTCTTAAAATTATCGCAATTATAATTGTTGTCCTGGTGACAACGCTTTTCATTGCTTCATTTGTCATGCAGGATACTGTCGCAGGGATCATTCTCCGGTCGCTGAACAAGAACCTGTCGACAAAGTACGAATTCGCATCTGTAAAACTTTCATTCCTGAAAAAATTCCCGAATGCATCGGTAGAGCTGAGGAATGTCCTGGTCCATCCTTCAAACAGATTCGACAGAAATTGTTTTAAAGACATTAATACGGACACGCTGCTCTTTGCCCGCCAGGTTTCAGTGGAATTCAGTATTGCTGACGTTGCAAGAGGGATCTATGATATCGACAGGATAGGCATTAAAGACGGCAGGCTCAATCTTTTGACCGATACGGCGGGTAAAATAAACTATGAGATCTACGTCGAAAGTACAGCAGGAGGACAGGGAGGTAATTTCCTCCTTAACCTTGATCGTATAAACCTGTCCGGAATGAGCGCAGTGTATGATGACCGGTACATTGATCTGCTCTTGCGTGGTTATGTGGAGAACGGCCGCATGAGGAGCCGGATAACTTCAGACAAAATAGACTTCAAGGCCGATGGCGGACTCAGGATTGATTATTTCCGGCTTATGAATTACACAATATCCAGGAGTATTCCGTCGGAGGTTGACCTTGACCTTGTCAGGGATTCCGGGGGGTTCCTGTTTAATGAAAGCACTCTCAGGCTTGACAAATACCTTTTATCAATGAGAGGCAGCATTTCTAAGGAAAATGTCATGGATCTCGCCCTTGCAGCAAAGGGGATAGATCTTTCATATATAAGGAGCTTCCTGCCTGATTCACTGAGGGCAAAAGTTGAAGATTATGATCCTTCCGGAATACTGAATGCAGGCGGAACCATAAAGGGACTTTCCTCTTCCTCATCTGATCCCGCTGTCAGGATTGACTTTGACCTGGGGAAAGGGAATGTGGTGTATCGCAAATCACCCGTACGGATCAGGGATCTTTCCGTTAAGGGCTCATTTTCAAGCGGATCAAGGAAGAATTCAAGTGAAGGCATATTGGAGATTGACGATTTCAGCGGTACTCTGGGATCTTCTCAATACAAGGGCTATGTCCGTCTTTCAGGTTTTGATCCTCTGTTGTCAAAAGTGCGGATCAAAGGTACGGTCAGGCCTGACGAGATCAGCGAGTTCTTCGGCATCAGTACTGTATCGTCGGCCTCGGGGAGCATCGATATGGATCTTCATTTGGAGGGAATTATGCCCGACAGGGAAAAATATTCATTTGCCGATTTTCTTTCCCTCAACCCGGTAGCCGACCTTCAATTCAATGCCTTTTCTATCGGATTGAACAACGACAGAACCCGCTTTGAAGATGTAACAGGCAACATCCGGATGTCGGATACTCTTATTGCTGAGGATCTGGACTTCAGGATCAGGGATAATAAAATCAACGTTGACGGATCCTTCATGAACTTTCACGGGTGGATCTCCGGAAGACCGGTTATCCTAAAAGGACAGGCAGACCTGACTTGCGGGAAGCTTGAACCTGAGAAGCTTTTCGCCCCTGAGGATCAACCGTCTGACGGACCGGCCGGGAAGCAGGCTCTGAGATTCCCTGCCGATATTAGTGTTGGCATGAACCTGAAAATTGATCATTTCATCTATAAAACCTTCGAAGCAAGGAATATCAGCGGAAACCTCACTTACAATCCGGGAGTCCTGAATTTCAACACACTTAACCTGACTGCTCTCGACGGGGCTGTTTCGGGTAACGGCTTGCTGGCCCAGAACCGCGACAAGTCTTTTGTGGCAAGAGGGAGTTTCGGGCTTGAAGATATCAACATAAGGAAAGCTTTCGAGTCATTCAGGAATTTCGGACAGGATTTCATCAGGGCTGAAAATCTTGCCGGCAAGCTTTCCGGCTCCGTTTCTGTCCTTATCCCGGCCGATTCACTTTTCAAACCCGATGTCAAGTCTGTTACGGCTGAAGGGAAGTTTGTCATTGCAAACGGCAGCTTGATCGACTTTGGCCCTGTAAAGGAACTTTCCTCCTTTATTTCACTTTCCGAACTTGAGAATATAAAGTTTGAAAAGCTTGAAAACGATTTCTTCATCAGGACCAATTACTTTTATCTGCCGCAGATGGATGTAAGGTCCTCGGCAGCAGACCTGGCGATAAACGGCAAGCACAGCTTTGAAAACGAATATGAGTACCATGTAAGGATCCGTCTTTCCGAAGCCCTGAGCAAGAAGATCCGGAAGCCAAAGCCCAACACAACGGAATTCGGTGCGGTTGAAGATGACGGGCTTGGCAGGACATCGCTTCTCCTTAAGATCGAAAGCAGGGGCAATGACACTAAAGTAAGCTACGATGTAAAGGCGGCCGGTACAAAGGTCAGGGAAGAGATCCGGTCGGAACGGCAGAATCTCAAGTCGATACTCAACCAGGAATTCGGATGGTACAGGAACGATACGACTGTGGCAAAACCGGCGGAAACAAAGCCTAAGAGGTTCAGGATCACATGGGAAGAAACAGATACCGTTAAAATTGACCAGATACCGCAATAAGACATTCGGGACTCTGTTCCTCTTCCTGTTTGTAATACTCACAGGACTGGGATCCCTTGTTTATACCAGGTACCTGGTGGGCATCCTGAAGAGTGAAGAGCGGAAAAAGGTTGAATTGTGGGCGGAAGCCACCCTGCTTGTTATAAATGCCGACACAACCGAAAACATAAGCTTCCCCTATTCAATAATCGAGAACAACACGACTGTCCCGGTGATCCTCACTGATGAAGACGACAGGATCATCGACGACATGAACTTTGATGAAGCAAAAAAACAGGACCCTGAATACCTGGGCAATGCCCTCGCCAAAATCAGAAAGAGGAACCCTCCGATAGTTATCAACCTGAGCGGAAATCACAAGAATTACATTTACTACAGGGACAGTACGATCCTCACACAGCTTACCTATTATCCCTATGTACAGCTGGGGATCATTCTGCTTTTCATCCTTGTGGCCTACCTTGCGTTCAGTTCTTCCAGGAAGGCAGCCGACCACCAGATATGGGTCAGCATGTCGAAGGAAACGGCGCATCAGCTGGGAACACCTACTTCATCGCTGGCAGGATGGGTTGAGATACTCAGCCAGAAATATCCGGAGGTCCCGGTTACCGGGGAGATCTCGCTCGATGTTGAAAGGCTTGAAAAAATAACCGAAAGGTTCTCCAGGATAGGCAGCAAACCTGCCCTTTCGGAAGATAATATTGCTGCGATTATAAGCCGCACCATCGACTACCTCAGGAAAAGGACATCTTCACGGGTCAGGTTTGTTTTTGACAGGTGTAATGAAGCGATAATTCTCCCTGTGAATGCTGCACTGCTTGAATGGGTGTTTGAGAATATTTCCAAGAATGCCATTGACGCAATGGAGGGTGACGGCGAAATTACCTACCGTGTCAGCGAATCGGAAAAGACAGTGACAATAGACATTTCCGATACCGGCAAGGGTATCCCCCGGAAGGCTTTCAAGAAAATATTCAGCCCCGGCTATTCCACGAAAAAGAGAGGCTGGGGTATGGGATTATCGCTTGCCAGGAGAATTATCGAGGAGTTTCACAAAGGAAAGATTTACGTCCGCAGTTCTGAACCAGGAAAAGGATCATGCATAAGGATAATTCTGAACAAGGGCTGAAAGCTTCCGGTATAAGCAGGAAGGATATCGAGATAATGGCGCCTGCAGGTTCCTATGAATCTCTCATGGCAGCCATACAGGGAAAAGCCGATTCGGTTTATTTCGGTGCTGAGCATCTAAACATGAGAGCCAGTTCTTCGAACAATTTCACCCTCAGCGATCTCAGGAACATAGCCTCCATCTGCAGGGAGAACGGACTTAAAAGCTACCTGACGGTCAATGTGGTAGTGTACGACAGGGAGACCGGTCAGATGAAGGAGATCATCGATGCTGCTGCAGAAGCAGGGATAACTGCCGTCATTGCTTCCGACCTTGCAGCCATCACATACGCATTCTCAAAAGGGATCGAGGTGCATCTCTCCACACAGCTTAACATCTCAAACGCCGAAGCGCTCAGATTCTTCGCACAATGGGCTGATGTTGTGGTACTTGCAAGGGAGCTGGACCTGAGGCAGGTTAAGCATATCCACGAAACAATAAGAGAGCAGAACATAAGGGGACCCCGCGGAGAGCCTGTCAGAATAGAGATGTTCGTGCACGGAGCCCTTTGCATGGCGATATCAGGTAAATGTTATCTCAGCCTTCACGAGAAAAACGCTTCGGCAAACCGTGGTAACTGTTATCAGACATGCAGGAAATCCTATATCGTAACAGAAAAAGAATCAGGCTACCAGCTTGAGATCGACAATGAATTTATCATGTCGCCTAAAGACCTCTGCACGATAGGTTTCATCGACAGGATGATCGATGCCGGGGTCAGGGTATTTAAAATTGAAGGCAGGGCCAGATCCGCAGAATATGTAAGGGTTGTGTCGGAGTGTTACGATGAAGCTGTAAAATCGGTAAGCGAAGGGACATATACTGAAGAAAAGATAAGTGCCTGGAGGAATCGACTGTCGACTGTTTTCAACAGGGGGTTCTGGGACGGATATTACCTCGGACAGAAGCTTGGTGAGTGGAACACGCGTTATGGTTCAAGCGCAACAAAAAGGAAGGTTTATCTCGGTAAGGTAACGAATTACTTTACAAAGCTGGGAGTGGCTGAAATTAAGCTTGAGAACGGAGATCTAACAACCGGAGAGAACATTCTTATAATCGGACCCGGCACGGGTGCAATAGAGCATACCGTAGACGAGATCCGGGTCGACCTCAAACCGGTAGCAAAAGCCCTGAAAGGTGAATATTGCTCTGTTCCCGTACCTCATTTTCTAAGGAGGTCGGACAAGATATACAGATGGGTCATTGCTGACGAGATTAAAGAGAAGTAAGGCAAGCGCCTCAGGCGATTATCTTCTCTGATGCTTCAAGCACCCTGGCAGCATTTTCCTCAACGTCATCAGTATCGGTTTCCACCCACACCACCTTTCCGGTATGGTTTTTCGAAATGCTGTACAGGTATGTTTTGTCATAGTAACCGAGAGTGATCTCAATTGCCCTGCTGAAGTTCCCCGATTTAATTGCATCAAGAGCATCTTTGGTATTGTCTCCGCCGAGTCTTTTACTTATCCTGAGTACCGAATTCACCAGCTGATCTTCCGGGTAGCGTGAATATTCTTCAATAAGCCGCGGCATTCTTTTTTCAATGCTCATTTTCAGTATCACAGCAGGGGCCGTCTGAATATGACGGTAAAACTCCTCAGGCATGAAGACTGTTCCGATATTCCTGCTTTCGTCCTCGAGCCACAGCTGCTCTGTTTCATTCTTTTTTATCCACTGCCTGTGAAGGAGATTGGCAAAATGTTCTGATGTAGGCTGCTGCGGCTGGCCCAGGGAGCCGAATGCAGAGCCCTTATGGCAGGCCAGTTCCTCGAGGTCGATAACCTGCCTCCCCCGGGAAGCAATATGCCTGAGGATCCGTGTTTTGCCGCTTCCGGTCATGCCGCCCAGAACGACAACGTTCCTGTCCTCGGAAAGACCTGAAATGACGTGATGCCTGTACTGCTTGTATCCTCCTTCAAGTATCCTTGTATTGAGGTCGCCGAGCGAAAAGAGCCATGCCATCGCTTCCGACCTCATTCCGCCTCTCCAGCAATGAACCAGTATTGTCCTGTCAGACGCTATTTTCAGTGCCGATTTAATCTTAAGGTGCATGTAAGGGCCGGAAAGTTCCATCCCTTTTATGATGGCTTTTTCGCGTCCTTCCTTCTTGTAGATTGTTCCGACCGCCTCTCTTTGCTCATCATCAAAGAGAGGGATATTGAATGCACCCGGAATATGTCCCCTTATGAATTCCGAAGGCGACCTGACATCGGCAACCGGGCAGGTTTCAGCAAGCTCCATGAATTGAGTTATGCCTGTTTTGTCGGCCTGAGGGAACATTCTTGGTCAAATCGTTTTTCTGAAGTGCCGTTCCAGCAGTTTTTTAAGATCATCGATCCTTACCGGCTTGACGATGAATTCCCTGATCCCTGAAAGGTCGGCTTTCTTCCTGGTCTCGGGCATGTTGTCGGCAGTAAAGGCTGCTATAAGCACCTTCCGGTCGGCTGCCAGGATCTGCCTGGCTGTTTCGTGACCGCTGATATCCGGAAGCACCAGGTCCATGAATATCAGGTCATATTTCTTCTCCCCGGCCATACTGACCGCATCAAGGCCATTTTCCGCTATTTCGCAACTGTAACCAAGCGTTTTCAGCATTGTATCTATAACCTTCTGACTGATCTTGTTGTCCTCAACTACCAGTATTTCAATGTCGGTCCTGAGATTGGATGCCTCAAACTTCCTGTGCGGGGATTCAATATTTGGGAAACTGATGAGAACTGCATCGCGAATTTTGTTTTCATCAACAGGCAGTACAAGATAATGATCAACACCCATGGTGATTGATTTCAGGTAGTTACCTTTAACATCGTTTGAGCTGATTATCATTATCACATAGGATGCAGAAAGGCCGTTTTCCCAGAGGGAAGCAGCTGCATCAATCCCGTTGAACTCCCTGTCGTCGAGAATAACTACAAGTTCGTATTTGTCTTCCGGAATATTGACGTTTGCCTTTATCTGGCCTACAGTGGATTTCTGGAAAGTCGTTATGGACAGGTTAAGCCCTGATTTATGGAGAGAAGATATCACATCCTCATCCCTCGACTGCGGGCCTGTTATCACAAGTGTCCTTATGTGGTCAAAACTTTTTACCAGGTCCTGTCCCAGATTTTTCATCATCCTGTCGTTACTGTATGCGACGATAGTGAACACAACCCGCGTTCCGGAGTTGCCGCTGAGGCCTGAGGGTGACTGGGCTGTGAACTCTCCTCCCATGAGCTCTATGAGCTGACGTGCGAGAACGGTCCCAAAACCTGACTCATCGGTATGTTTAAAGAGCCTGGAGTCAATGTTTATATAGTAGCCGAAGATCTTGTCGAGGTTTTCCCTGCTGAAGCTTGCACCCGTATCGAGAAGCTCAAATTCTAGCGTGATGATCCCGCTGTTACTGCCTGCAAGCCTGCAGTTAAGCTTGATTTCTCCCTTGTCCGTACAGCTGGAGGAATGGCTTATCAGGTTCGACAGAACCTGCTTCAGCCGGTAGGGATCTGCAATGATGCTTTCCGGAACGTTGTCGTCCACATTAAGGGAAAAAGCAATATTCTTCCCGGCTATATATGTTTTTGTGAGTCCTGAAATATGTTCCAGCTCCTCCCTTATGCTGAAGGGAATTTCATCCAGCATCATCTTCCCGGTTTCTATTTTCGAAAAATCAAGTATGTCGGTTATGATATTGAGGAGCATCTCGGTCGATTTGCGCAGCAGGTTTACCACTGTAATGGTTTCTCCCGGGATATCATGGGCTGAAAGGATATCGATCATTCCAATGATGCCGTTCAGGGGAGTGCGGATCTCATAGCTCATACGGGCGAGGAACTCCGATTTTGCAACATTTGCCATCGCCTCCTGCTTTCTGGCTGATTCAAGGGTTGTGACATCTATAAGAAGTTCCATCGTGGCTTCCCGTCCGCTGAAAAGTACCGGTATTGCGTTCCTGAAAAGAACAAGGTCTCCTTCTTCCTTCCTGAGTATTACAAACTGGTCATGGTCAATTGAGCTTCCAAGGTTCTTTGAAAAATAATTACCAGTATCCGACACTGACGGTGCAGGGAATACCCTGCCACTCATTTCGCTTTCATCTGCGAACGAATAGAGTTTTGCAGCAATATTATTTGCCTTTATCACCTCCCGGGTGGAATTGTAAATAACCACGCCCGCCGGCATTTCGTCAATCAGCTTGTTAAGAAGCCGGTCGGATTCCTCGAACTTGTCCTGCTTTGCCTTTTCGGCTTTTATGTGCCTGAGAAAGAAGTAGATTATCAACTGAACGAGGATTAGGGTGGCGATAACTATAAATACCGAATTCCTGATCAGGTATTTCTGAAAAAAATCAGTGGTTGAGGAAAATACAAGGCCAAGCTCCCTCCCTATCAGCTGGGTTGAATAATAGGAGGAAATGAGGTCGTTCACCCTGCCATTTATTGTTGCAGTATGCCTCATGTTTGAATACGAGCCGGACTGAACGGCTGCTTCTATTTTTTCTATATCGGAATACATGATGCCAGGGTCGGCAGAGTTATTGTAAATAACCTCGCCGGAGTCGCTCACTACCCATTGCCACTGGTAATCTTTAAGGTTGAAAACCGAAAATATTGCATCAAAGTACTTCTGGTAGTCAATTGTCACCACCATGTTCCCTATCGCAACATTGTCCTTCATCAGCGGCAGATAATAGCTGTACCTCTTGTTTTCGTAGTACAGATTTTCAGGGTAGACTATCTCACTCTGCACATTGGTAATAAACTTCTGCGGAAGCCAGGTGTCTTCATCTTTCTTAAGTGTGTACTCGTTTCTCCTGTTATCAAAAAGCTTTACGGCGGTTATCAGGTCCTGGTATTTTGAATAGAAGAGTTTCATGTTCTCCTCAACCCTGGTCTGTATTGCAGGATCGTCAAAGAACATCGACAGTTCCGCGGGGTTGCTTATTTTGGTAAGGTCGCTTGTGAAATTATTGTTCACGTCATCCACGGCCAGCCCGACTATTCTCGCCTGGCTGTCGAGAAGAGTGGTTATATATGTTATCTGCTTGTTGTATAAGTTCCAGTAATAGATGAAATTGGCAATTAAGATCAGAAGGAATGCCGAATAAACCGCTATCAGTAATTTTTTCATTTTATTGCATGGTTGCTGCGGGAAGGTATAAAGATAAGGTTTAATAGATTACGGATGCGCTGTCAGCGGTATTTGCTGTTTTCATCCCAGAGGATATTGACATAGCTCCTGTAGCGAAGCTGATCTATCTGTCCTCCTTCAACAGCCTTCCTCACTTCACAGCCTGGTTCGTCGAGGTGAAGGCAGTTGTAAAAGCGGCACCCGGCGGCAGTCCTGAAAATCTCCGGGAAGAAATGATAGATCTCATTCTTTTCCATATCGACTACGCCAAAGCCCCTGATCCCCGGTGAATCGATGACAAAACCTCCAAAGGGCATCCTGTGCATCTCGGGGAATGTTGTAATGTGCCTGCCTTGTTTATGGTATGAAGAAATCTCTCCAGTTTTTAGTTTGAGTGACGGGTCAAAAATGTTCAGAAGGCTGGTTTTGCCCACTCCTGAATTTCCTGCAAGCAGGCTGATCTTGCCCTTCATTTTATCGCGAAGAACATCTACCCCGGTGCCGTTGGTCAGCGATGCGGTAATGCATTCATATCCTATACTCCTGTATACCCCCGTGATCTGATTCATCTTCTCCAGCTCATTTTCACCATACAGGTCAGTTTTGTTGATGATCAGGGAAGCCGGTACCCTGTAGGCCTCTGCCGTCACCAGGAATCTGTCGATGAATTCCCGGGGGGTTTCGGGCATTTTCAGAGTGATCATCAGGAATGCATGGTCGATGTTTGCGGCAATGATCTGAGCCTCCCTGGAGAGGTTTGAAGCCTTTCTCAGGATATAGTTTTTCCTTTCAAGAACCTCTGTTATCACGCCGGAACTGCCTTTGCCTTCGAACTCGAAAAGCACGTTGTCGCCGACTGCTACAGGATTTGTGATTTTCAGTTCCAGGGCTCTGAATTTGCCGCGTATTGTACATTCCGCAATACTACCTTCCCCGTACATTACCTTGTACCGGCTTCCTGTGGATTTTATGACAAGTCCTTTTTCCAAGCCCGGATTTCTTTATTTATAAACACGCAGAGGCTGTCTCAAAAGCCGGCATCCTTTTCGTTTACCCCTAAATCCCCCAAGGGGGACTTATTGATTAATATGTATTTAATGTACCCCCTTTAGGGGGCAGGGGGTAAAGGAAAAGCCTTTTGAGACAGCCACTGCGATTACCTTTTCAGGCGGCAGGCATTAGTTGTCCGATGCCATCAGAAGGAACGGCTTCATCTCGAAGCTGTGATAATAGGGCCTCAGCCTTTCGGTATTGTAATGTTCCGAAACCTTTACGATCTTCTTCGATGAGGTAACAACATCGATGGGAACATTGTCATAGCGTCCGTTCTTGAGCACCACGATCCTGCCATGAACTCCCTTCAGAATCAGATCAAGGGCCAGGTTACCGTAAGCCATCGGGACGATAGAATCGAGCGCGTCGGGATCACCGCCGCGTACCAGGTAGCCAAGCTTCTGGTTTATGATGTTAATCGTTTTCCCTCCGTTATGCTTTCCCGTAAGCTCCTTAATCCTCTGCGAGACGACATCACCTATCCCTCCCAGCTTGGCATGTCCGTATGCATCTCTCTCACTGTCGGAGAAGATCATTTCCCCTCCCTTGAACATGGCGCCTTCCGAAACAAGGACTATTGAGTACTTGCTCGGGTTATGGTTACGGTCTTCCACCAGCAGCTGGGTAAGAAGGTCTATGTCAAATTTGTATTCAGGGATAACGCACCTGTTGGCTGAACCGGCCATTGTCGGAAGCATGGCTGTGAAACCGGCATAGCGTCCGAAAACTTCAAGCACCATGATCCTTTCATGTGACCCGGCAGATGTTCTCAGGGTGTTGGTCATCTGGATGGTCCTCGACACACAGGTGCTGAAACCGATACAGTAATCTGTCCCGGGGACGTCATTATCCATGGTTTTCGGTATGGCAACAACCTTTACCCCTTGCTTGTAAAGATGAACTCCGTAGCTAAGAGTATCGTCGCCGCCTATTGGAACAAGGAAGTCAACTCCCAGCCATTCGAGGTTTTTTATGACTTCCGGTGTAAGGTCGTTCATTTCTGCATTGTAAACTGACTTTAAATGGTCAGGAACCGATGATTTTGACATATGACTCGGTCTGGTCCTGGAAGTGTGCAGGAAAGTTCCTCCTGTTCTTCCGGCCCTGTTCACGATATCGTCGGACAGCTCAATGAAATTATTACTGTTATCGAATTTTGGATCTTTTATCAGCTCGGTAATACCGGCCCATCCCCTTCTCAGCCCGATCACCTTGTATCCTTCCCTCTTTGCCCGGATCGTCACAGCCCTGATAGCCGGATTGAGTCCCGGCACGTCTCCGCCTCCTGTAAGGATGGCTATTACTCCCTTGGTTTTCTGTACGTTAACATTCATGGTTTGCTTTTTCGTTGTTGCCATTTTAACTGATTTTTGAGACCCCTAAAGTATAACATTTTAAAATTATTGCAAATATCAGACAATGAATGGAACATGGCAGGGGATTGTTAATTTTGCACTTATGGCTGCAGATTTACATAGCACGAAGGTCCTGATCACAGGAGGAAGCGGTCTTGTGGGGCGTTACCTTACTTCCCTCCTGCTCTCGGAAGGATATACTGTCGCGCACCTTTCCAGAAAGCATAACCAGTTCGGGAGGGTCAGGGTTCACAGATGGGATCCGGAGAAAGGTATACTCGATCCGGTTGTGCTCGAGGGCACGGATGTCATCGTCCATCTTGCAGGGAAAAACATCGGACGTGGAAGATGGACCACTGAGCGTAAAAAAGAGATCATGGAAAGCAGGGTCTGCTCAGCATTGCTGCTGCATAATACGATCAGCAGGAACAGGATCCCGCTAAAGGCATTCATCTCGGCATCCGGAGCAGGTTTTTACGGGCAAGCCACGACAGAGGCAATATTTACTGAAACCGATCCTCCCGGGCAGGGTTTCCTTGCAGAGGTGTGCAGGCGATGGGAAGATGCTGCCGGCAATTTTGAAGGATCGGGAATCAGGACAGTAAAAATAAGAAGCGCAGTGGTCCTTGAAAAGAACGACGCAGCCATGAAACGCCTGATGATGTCGTCGAAGGCAGGATTCCTGGTAAGAATAGGGAAGGGAGAGCAATACATGCCGTGGATACACGTTTCCGATCTCTGCAGGATCTACCTGAAGGCTATCAGTGACCGGGAGATGTCGGGAACATACAATGCCGTTTCGCCCGAGCATGTAATGCACAGGGAATTTATGGCGACCCTTGCTGTTGTCACGGGGAAATATCTATTGCCTTTTAACATTCCGCCGCTGATGCTTAAACTGGCTTATGGGGAGATGTCTGGAGTCGTTCTCGGCGGCAGCAGGATCTCCCCTGAAAAAATAATTTCAGCCGGGTTCCGGTTTGAGCACGGAAATCTTAACGAGGCGCTTGCAGACCTTCTTAAGCAGTGAATTTCAACCGATTCGCGACATTGTTTCAAGCCGTGCGATATCAACGATTTCGATCGTTTTTCCGAATACCCTGATAATACCGTCTTTTCTGAAATCTGAAAGGGTTCGGATTACGTTTGCAGTGCTCATGCCAATAAAGTCGGCTATCTCCTTCCTCGAAACCGGAAGATCAAAGACCCTGGTATTGTAGATCTCATTTGCGAAATACAGAAGGATATAGGCCACCCGGCCGACGAGGTTCCTCTGCCTTATATCAAGTGTCTGTGCAATGATCTTTTCATTCCCCCTTGCAACTCTCGACAGTAAACCCATGGCAAACGGACCATTCTTCAGCAGAAGATCCTTTATGAATTTGAGATCCACGGCACATATCACCGAATCTTCGACTGCCGAAACCGAGTACACATATCTCTCCTCGGTAAAAATGCTCATGTTGCTTACGAACTCAAAGGGTTTTGTGATCGTGATGACCTGTTCTTCTCCCGAAGGAGTTTTCCGGTAAAGCTTCACCAGCCCGCTTTTAAGGTACTTGAACAATGAAATGCTGTCTCCTTCATGGTGGATTATCTCTCCCTTCCTGAAGACCTGTTCCTCCTTTTTTTCACACAGATTTTTTACCTCTTCTTCATTAAGGGAAGAGAAAACAAGGTTGCGGAATTCACAGTTTTCACAAATACAGGTTCTGTCAATCATTCTGACGGCAAATTTAACCTCAAATTTAGGATTTTACTTTAACAATCCCTTGCGGGAGCCGATTAATCAGTTCAGCATGTGTTCCAGAAAAATTCTGATCCCGATAGCGATGAGAATCAGCCCGCCTACAATTTCGACTCTCTGCCCCAGCCTTGCCCCTGCCGATTTGCCAATCCTTATGGCCGTCATCGACGCAATGAATGTAACGGCCCCGATGATAATTCCCGCAATCCATATCTGTAATTCAAGAATGGCAAAGCTGATGCCAACAGCCAGAGCGTCGATGCTTGTCCCCACAGCCACAGCCAGCAGTTCCCTGATTTTGGTATAGTCGCGCGACTTCCCGTCCTCCCTGCGCGTCCATCCTTCAACAATCATTCTTATTCCAAGAAAAGAAAGCAGGCCAAGGGCGATCCAGTGATCGGCAGCCTTTATGAAATCGCTGACAAGTGATCCCAGGAAATACCCTGCAACCGTAAAGCCCGCCTGGAAAAATGCCAGAACGAGGGCAACCCTGGCTGCCTGCCGGAAAAGGATCCTGTTCTGAACAACGCCAAATGAGAGCGAGACTGCAAATGTGTCGAAGGACAGCCCCAGTGCGATCATGAAGATGGTAAGAATATCCATCCTGTTTTTTTTATCCGCCAAAGATAATAAAACATCGTCTGCAGCTTTTAAAATTGAATCTCTATATTTGACATCCATAAAAACCGGAATGAGAGCTGTAATACAGAGGGTTTGCAAAGCTTCCGTAACGATCGGAGGTATTGTCAGGTCTGAAATAGGCCCGGGTCTCCTGGTGTTTGCGGGAATCGGGGAGGAAGATAACCTGGAGGATGCAGAATGGCTTGCCGGCAAGATCGTTAACCTGAGGATATTCAATGATGCAGGCGGGGTGATGAACCTTTCTGTCCTTGAAACCGGAAGCAGCATAATGGTGATAAGCCAGTTCACCCTCCACGCAAAGACAAAAAAGGGGAACAGGCCGTCTTATATCAGGGCAGCTCATCCGGACAAAGCCATCCCCATATACGATAGTTTTGTAAGAATGATCAGCAGCCTCACGGGCAAGGAAACAAAAACGGGAGAATTCGGGGCCATGATGGAGGTCAGCCTTGTTAATGACGGCCCCGTAACCATCATAATTGACACCAGGAACAAGGAATGATCAGGATGGATGATTTAAAACCATGTTCGGAAGACAGTTCGCAGAAAAAATGCATACTGTTTGTAACCTCCATCGCAGCATTCCTTACTCCCTTCCTGGGATCGGCGATAAACCTTGCCCTTCCCGCTATAGCAGAAGAATTCAATACCACGGCGATAGAGCTGGGATGGATCGCCAGCAGTTTCATCCTCGCTTCGGTGATCTTTCTTCTGCCTTTCGGAAGGCTCGCCGACATCAAGGGCAGAAAGAAGATTTTCGCCTGGGGCAATGCGCTTTTTACCCTGTCAACATTTCTTATAATCTTTTCATGGAACATTGAATCCCTGATCATTTTCAGGATATTGCAGGGGATCTCATCGGCTTTGATTTTCGGAACCAGCCTTGCCATACTCACTTCCGTATTTGGCCCCGGCGAAAGGGGAAGGGCCATGGGTATAAACATCACCGCAGTATATGCCGGTCTGTCAGGAGGCCCGGTACTGGGTGGTTTCCTTACTCAGTATCTCGGCTGGAGAAGCATCTTCATTTTCCTGGTGCCTGTCGGACTGGTCTCGCTGTACATGATTTTCAGGAAAATAAAAACGGAATGGATAGAGGCTGAAGGTGAAAGGTTCGACTGGAAGGGTTCTGTCATTTACGCAGTCTCCATGGCAGCTTCGATGTATGGTTTTTCAAAGCTGCCCTCCGCAGCCGGATGGATCTTCCTGGGCTCCGGAGCAGTTGCCGGGATTTTATTCCTACTTTATGAAAACAGGATAAACAATCCCGTTTTCGATATCAGGCTTGTCCTGCGCAACAGGATCTTTGCCTTCTCGGGGATTGCAGCACTTATTCACTATTCGGCTACCTCTGCAACAGGCTTCTTCATAAGTCTTTACCTTCAATATATCAAAGGGCTCGACGCCCGGACAGCAGGATTTATTATGATATCCCAGCCGCTTATGATGGCGCTGCTTTCACCAATTGCCGGCAGGCTTTCTGACAGGTATAATCCCGGTATCATAGCCTCAGCCGGAATGGGACTTACGGCAGCAGGATTGATAATGCTCTGCTTCGTAACAGCATCAAGCCCCATCTTGCTTATTATCTGCCTGCTAATAATCATGGGCATTGGTTTCGGACTTTTTTCCTCACCCAATTCCAATGCAATAATGAGTTCCGTGGAGAAGAGACACCTGGGTGTGGCTTCAGGCGTTGTGGGAACCATGCGCATGGTTGGCCAGATGCTCAGCATGGGAATCGCAATGATGCTTCTTTCTGTTTATGTCGGGCAGACGGTTCTGACACCTTCATCATACCCGGGCCTTATAAGGGGAATGCAGACAGGATTCATAGTTTTTTCATTACTCTGCATTATGGGAATATTTGCATCCCTGGCACGAAACAATAAGTTAAATTCCAAATAAAACTGTTTTAAATCTAAAAAACATTAAATTGATGCCGTTCTTTCTGTTGATTTCTGCAATGAGGATTAAATATTAAGTTGCTGTATGACAAAACTTTATGAAAAACTTATAAAATCCTGCCCGTCGGAGCCGGAAATCAGGGCAGGGCTCGAAAAGGTCCGGTCATCCATTCCTTCAAACCCGGGGAAGCATCTTCTGATGAGCATCCTCAACTCAATCGATCTGACCAGCCTCAACACCACTGATAATAAAAGCACAATTATCCGCCTCACCGGAACGGTCAACAGTTTCCAGGGGAGGTTCAGCAATATCCCGAATGTTGCTGCAATATGCGTCTACCCCAATTTTGTTCCGGTGGTCAAGGAGAAGCTGTCTGCCAAAAGTGTCAAAATCGCCTCGGTGGCCGGGTCCTTCCCGACATCACAGACATACAGAAGCATCAAGATCGCCGAATGTAAAATGGCCGTCGACGAAGGGGCCGACGAGATTGATATAGTTATACCCCTGGGTGCATTCCTGGCAAAGGACTATTCCTATGTTGCCGGAGAGATACGGGAGATCAAGGAAGCCATCGGGGAGACAGTTCTTAAAGTTATTGTTGAATCGGGTCTTCTCGGGGAATATGAACAGGTATTCAGGGCTTCAATGATAGCAATGGATGCGGGAGCCGATTTCATCAAGACCTCCACAGGCAAGGCCAGCATATCTGCCACTCCTGAAGCGGCATATGTCATGTGCCGCGCCATTTCCGACTTTAATGCAGAAACAGGGATTATGGTTGGTTTCAAGGCTGCCGGGGGTATCTCTTCTGCCAGCGATGCGATCCTTTATTATCATATCGTAAAGGAATGCCTTGGAGAAGAATGGCTGAACAACAAGTATTTCAGGATCGGAGCAAGCCGGCTTGCGAACAATATCCTCTCCGAAATTGCAGGGGAACCACATGAGTATTTCTGATCTGGAACAGGAATCTGCCGGGCAGGATTCAGTATCCGTGAGAAGCCATGTATCAGATGTGACTTTCCACGATACGGCCAACATCATTACGAGAATAAACAGGGATTCAGTTAACGGTTTCCCCTTCCGGTTCATTGAAAGGAACAGGATGCTCGACCTGGAAGTGAAAACTGCCCTCCGGGAGAAACTAAAACCCGGAGATGAGCTGCCTCCCGGAAAATTCAATGACGACTGGATAATTTTTTTCGTTTTTATAGCAGCTTTTTTCTATGCTACCCTGCCGGTCTATTCACGAAAACTCTTCCCCGGAGCCACCCGCTTTTTCCTCTTCCGGGGGGTGGGAGAGCCGGAATCGCGGGAGACATCCGAACTGTTTCACTGGCAATCAACGCTTTTCAACCTTGTCACATTCTTCAATATTGCGATCTTCATCTATTTTGCATTTTCCCACTACGGGATAATTCCGGCGGAAATGTCCGGATTTGCAGCCTGGGCAGCAGCCCTGGGTGTCGTGATCGCTGCAGTGTCGATCCGCCATATTGCATGCATGCTTACCGGATGGTTCAGCAGCAGCGATGAGATCTTCAGGGAATATACAATAACAATTTACCAGGCTTACCGATACGCCGGCTTTGCTTCTTTTCTTCTTTCCGTTCTTCTTGCATACACAGGTATTTTCCTTCCTGAGCTTCTTTTCCTTTCAGGATTTATCATTTTTGCCGTACTGTACATTATGCGCACAGCCCGTCTGTTTTTAATTTTTATGAAAAGGGGTGTTTCTATTTTATATTTGATTTTATACCTTTGTGCGCTGGAATTTTTGCCTGTAGTAGTCATTGTTAAATACACTACAGGTCTGTTTTAGGGCGGCAATTGATATTCGTAGGTGAAACTAAAACTGTAAGAAGTTGAAAATAAGGAAGATTCTTGTGTCGCAGCCAGAACCCTCTAATCCGAAATCCCCATATTTCGACCTGGCAAAGAAATACAACCTTAAAATAGACTTCAAGCCTTTTGTACAGGTTGAAGGGATCTCGGTTAAGGATTTCAGACACCAGAAAATAAACATTCTTGACTTTACGGCTGTAATTTTTACCAGCAAGACAGGCATAGATCACTTCTTCAGGGTATGCAACGAGCTCAGGATAGTGGTCCCCGATACGATGAAGTATTTCTGCATAACCGAAAATGTTGCATTTTACCTGCAGAAGTACATTATTTACCGCAAAAGAAAAATTTTCCACGGAAAAGCCAAATTCCAGGATCTCATCGACGTGATAATCAAACACAGGGATGACAATTTCTTTGTTCCCCTGTCAGAACCTCACAACGCAGAAATCCCCGACATCCTTGAAAAAAACAATATCAAATACACAATAGGCACGCTTTACAAAACCATCAGCAGCCATTTTTCAAACAACCCCGGTGAATTTGATTACGACATCCTCGTGTTTTACAGTCCTTCCGGAATAAAATCACTCAAGGAAAACTTCCCTGAATTCGTCCAGGGCGACATTAAGATAGCGGCATTTGGCCCTACAACGGCATGTGCCGTGGAGCAGGAGGGTTTGAGGCTCGACATCAACGCACCCAATCCCAAAGCTCCTTCGATGACCATGGCTCTCGACTTTTTCCTCAAGGAATATAACAAGAATTCCAGATAGCCTGCCCTGGCTGCAAAGCTCCCTGGAGCAGAAAATAAATGGAAAAATTCCATAAATCGGAGAGATTATGCAGCAGAAAAACCATTGCCCTGCTCTTTGAAAAAGGCAGTATCTTCTATACTTCCCTATTCAAAATTGTCTGGACTGCCGCTGCCGGTACGGAAGAATATCCTGCCAGGGTCGCCTTCAGCATTCCAAAGAAATCGTTCAGGAAGGCAACCGAAAGGAACCTCATCAGACGCAGAATAAGGGAAGCATACAGGAAGAATAAAAAAATCCTTTATGAAGCATTGACATCTGCCGGTGCCAGTGTCGCGTTCATAATCATTTACAGGGGACAAACTATCCCGGATTATCTATCGGTCGAACACTCAATGACTGAGTTGCTTGGGAAATTGCCCGCGGAAGTAAGTAAAAGAGATTCAAAATGTTAAAGTTATATTAATTATCCTCCCGGCTAAGCCCGGGAAAAATATTCTTAATAATTTCGGCGTTCAGTATCCTGACAGATATATAGATGAAAAACATAAAACTTTACTGGTTTGCTACAGCTTTCAGCCTGCTTCTGCTGGCAGGTATCAGCCTGGGGTTTCTTCAATCCCAGGACTCCCGGGATTTCAGGGTAGCAAAGAACCTCGATATTTTCTTTTCCCTTTTCCGGGAACTGAATACTTTCTATGTCGACGAAATTGATCCCGACAAGCTGGTCAAAACCGGTATCGACAACATGCTCAGGACCCTTGATCCATACACGGTGTATTTCCCCGAATCGGAAGCCGATGAGTTTGCAATTTTGACAACAGGCAAATACGGCGGAATTGGTTCACTGGTCCGCGGAGGAGGAGAATATGTGGTTGTCAGTGAAGTTTACAAAGGCTTTCCCTCCGACCTTGCAGGGATAAAGGCAGGAGACCTTATTATCAAAGTCGACGGAGTAAGCCTCAGGGGAGTGTCTTCCGAAAAAGTCAGCGACCGGCTGAAGGGGAATCCCGGCACTGAGATAGTTGTCACGGTATTGAGGAACGGAAAGGAAATAGAGTACAAAATGAAAAGGGAAAAGATCAGCATTCCTTCTGTTCCATATTTTGGAATGCTGGATTCCAAAACGGGCTACATTCGTTTCTCATCCTTCACACAGGACTGCATACAGGAAGTTAAGAACGCACTCGTGACCCTGAAGACAATGAATCCGGAAAATATTATCCTGGACCTCAGGGGCAATCCAGGAGGACTGCTCACTGAGGCCGTCGAAATTGTAAACCTCTTCGTCGGCCCCGGAAATAAAGTAGTATCTACAAAAGGCAAGGTTAAACAGTTTGATGAGGAGTTCAAAACAACCAGGGCGGCCATCGATGAAAAAATCCCCCTTGCAGTCCTGATCAACAGGGGTTCGGCATCAGCTGCGGAGATCGTGGCAGGAGCTATCCAGGATCTTGACAGGGGAGTGATCATCGGCCAGAGGTCGTACGGCAAAGGCCTTGTTCAGGTTTCGAGAAACCTGAGCTATAACACCCAGTTGAAGGTCACAACTGCAAAATATTACATCCCCAGCGGAAGATGCGTTCAGGCCGTCGACTTTTCGCATCGGAACGAAGACGGAAGCGTCGGATATATTCCCGACTCGCTGATATCAGAATTCAGGACAAGGAACGGGAGAATAGTCAGGGATGGAGGTGGCATCACTCCTGATGTCGAAAGCATACCGGAGCAGCTTAGCCAGATAACCGCTGAACTTTATCTGAGGAATTATATCTTCGATTTTGCCACTCAGTATTGCTGGTCTCACCCTGAAGTAAAGTCGCCTGCAGATTTCACACTCACCGACAAGGACTATGCCGACTTTGAACAGATGCTCGTAACGAGGAATTTCAGCTATAAAACCATTACCGAGACATCACTGAACGAGCTCATTGAAAATGCCCGCCGCGAAAAATACTTTGATCTCCACAAGGATCTGCTCACAAAGCTTGAAGCTGACCTCTCCCACACCCTGCGTCAGGATCTGACCTTGTTCAGGCCTGAAATAACAGAGCTTATCGGAGAGGAAATAATCAGACGCTTTTTCTATGAAGAAGGGGCCGTGGCATGGCAACTGAAGAATGACGAACAGGTTAAAAAAGCCGTCTCAATACTCAACAATCCTTCAGGATACAGCTCCCTTCTGAGCGGTAAACAGGGGAACACTCTGATTAGCAGATCTGTCCCGCAAGGAAGCGGCACTGCGGTCCTGAGACAGCCTGACGGGAGTTCCGTTTAAGCTTGCTTATTGTCAACCCATTCGTGGGTGTTATCCCCGAAGATCTCTTTCTTCCAGACCGGAAGCTTTTCCTTAATCAGTTCAACGGTCTCGGAACAGGCATCCATGGCCTGCCTGCGATGGCCTGCGGAGATAAATACAAGAAGAGAAATCTCTCCTGCCATCACAATCCCGGTTGAGTGTACTATAACCACTTCCCCCACATCGGAGTATTTCGAAAGAATATGATTGCGTATTTCAGCAACGACTTTCAGTGTCATTTCCCTGTAGGCCGAATACTCAATTGCCTTTACTTTCCTGGAGCCCCTGATATCGGCCCTGACCCGGCCGAGAAAAACTGTGTGCGCTCCATGCTCTTTTTCCCCGCCGGGAGCATCTGCCATTGATGAAACAAGGCTTCCAGGGACCGGCCCTTCCACCAACACAAGTTCGTTCATATTTCCTGTATTTTCATCCTCCTGCAAAAGGCGGCATAAAGGCTACCTCATCCATGTTGCTGAGAGCAGGATCTTCATT
>JALONU010000027.1 GCA_025454775.1 Bacteroidales bacterium
TTTATCTCCGAGACGAGGTCCGTTTGGTATGAATATTTCAAGTTTTTCTTCTTTCTGCTTTACGTCCTGGTTCAGAAGATTCTCATATGCGCCCAGCCTGGCTTTCGATTTTGCATGCCTTGCCTTTGGCGACATTCTCACCCATTCCAGCTCACGCTCCAGTATCTTCCTTCTTTTCACATTCCCCTTCTCCTCCACTTCAAGCCTTTTCGCCTTCTGCTCAAGCCACGATGAATAATTACCCTTCCACGGAATACCTTCTCCCCTGTCGAGCTCGAGTATCCATCCTGCAACATTGTCGAGGAAATATCTGTCGTGTGTTATGCAGATAACGGTACCCTTATACTGTTTAAGGGTGGTCTCGAGCCACTGGACCGATTCGGCATCAAGGTGGTTTGTCGGTTCATCAAGAAGAAGGATGTCGGGCTGGCTCAGAAGAAGCCTGCAGAGTGCCACCCTCCTGCGTTCTCCTCCTGAGAGTATGTTCACCCTTGCAGTGCTTTCCGGGCAGCGGAGCGCATCCATGGCCCGCTCAATCCTGTGTTCCAGGTTCCAGCCGTCGTGATAGTCTATTTTTTCCTGGAGGGCAGCCTGCCTGTCCATCAGCTGCTGCATTTTGTCGGGATTCTCATAAACTCCCGGATCTGCAAAGCTCTCATTTATCTGCTCATACTCTTTTATGAGCCTGATGGTTGCGCTGACCCCTTCTTCAACGATCTCCCTCACTGTCCTGGTTTCGTCCAGAAGAGGATCCTGCTGCAGGTAACCGGTTGAGTAACCCGGAAGAAAAGTAACCTCACCCTGGTATTCTTTCTCGGCCCCGGCAATGATCTTCATAAGGGTTGATTTCCCCGATCCGTTCAGGCCTATGATGCCTATCTTTGCTCCCAGGAAAAATGAAAGCGAAATATCTTTAAGAACCTGCCGGTGAGGAGGATAGCTCTTTCCGACGCGATACATCGAAAAGATAATCTTATTGTCGTCTGCCATTTAATTCCGATTTGTGCTAAAATTAGAAATTAAGTGGCAAACCGGTAAGATTTCCCGGAAAATGTTACTGCCTTCTCTCGAACAGCTTGAGGGTGTCGTCCTGCAGCAGGACCCACAGCGAATAAACGCCCTTGAGGGTTCCTATAGGGATGTTAAGGCATCCCAGTGCGGCTACAACGATGACGAGGTACCTGGCCCAGGGCTGAAATGATAATAGCCCTATCCCTCCCACAAGTCCGAGAGTGGATGTGAATCCTATCAGCATAGGCAGGCTTAAGGAGAGGAATTTCAGGACTGTTTCCGGTATGTCATCTCCTTCAACAAAACCTGATGCGAAACGAAGTGCAAAGAAAACGGTAAGCGCACCAATCAGTCCTATTATGCCAAAACCGATGTGGATAGCTCCCACTACCGTTACGTGCTTTCTCATTCTATTTGATTCTTCCATGACGATTGTTTTTTATTCCTTTATTGTTTTCTTTCCTGATACAATGACATGCAATTTAGCCATTTGATGCATCCCGCGTTCAAAAAAATTTCATTTATGCAACCTTTTCCGGGCAAAAGTGCTCTTTAAGTCCGGGGGTTTCATAATTTTGACCTTAAAGAAAGAGATATGAAGACGAAGATAATACCGGGCATCCTTGTATTGCTTATGGTTGCGGCATTCCATTCATGCGAGATACTGAGCGACTGCAAGACCTGCAAGCAGGTCACCTATGTTGACGGAACATGGGACCATGAAACAGAGCCGTCAGAATATTGCGGAGCATCGCTGATATCAATTGAGACCATGGATGATTATGTGAATGGTAATGTGAGGGTTGCGTGGGAATGCAACTGAACAACACCGTGGACTATTTAACCTAAGATACCGTTAATGAAAAGAAAATTACTTGCTGCCGCATCAGTCCTTTTCATCGCTGTCACCTTCTCGGCATGTGAAGAAAACTGCAAGATCTGCAGGCAGAACACCTATGTCGACGGCACACTTGACGTTGCGGGGGAAGATCAGGAGTATTGCGGAGCATCGCTTGTAGCCATCGAAGCGATGGCCGATGTTAAAATCGGCAATACAGTCACAAAATGGGAATGTGACTAATACCGGATCCCGATCAGTGTAACATCATCCACCTGGGGAGCGTCACCCCTCCACTGGTCAAATATCCCATTCAGCTTCTCTGCCTGTTTGAGCATTGGTATGCCTGCCATCGCAACAAGCTTCTCCTTGAGCTGATGTGACATGAATTTCTTCTGCTCGGTACCGCCGAACTGGTCAGCGAATCCATCCGAGAAAATGTAAAATGCATCACCCTTCTGGATTGGGATCCTGTGAAGACTGAATGAATGCATCCTGTAATGTATCGCGACAGGCATCTTGTCGCCCCTGTAATGTGTAAGCTCTTCACCCCTGACGAGATAGAGAGGGCTGTTTGCCCCGGCCCAGAGAAGGATGTTCTCGCTGAAATCGACTACACAAACCGACATGTCCATGCCGTCTTTTACAGATTCAGTATCTTCGGCCTGTTTCAGTGAATTGATCACCCCGGTGCGGAGTTCTTCAATAATACGGTCGGGCATGAGTATGTGCCGGTTGTTAACGATCTCGTTAAGCAGGGTGATCCCGAGCATGCTCATAAAGGCTCCCGGAACACCGTGACCGGTGCAGTCCGCAACGATGATCACCTGTTTTCCTTCAATATTGCTTACCCAGTAAAAGTCGCCGCTCACGATCGCCAGCGGCTTGTATATGACGAAATGTTCCAGGCGGTCGCTGAAAAGCTCGAGAGATGGAATAAGGGCAGCCTGGATCCTTTTCGCATACATTATGCTGTCGGTGATATGCTTCTTCTGGTAGGCTATCTGGTCTCTCTGGGCTGTTGCCAGATCGCGCTGCCGTTCTATCTCATCCTTCTGCAGGGATATCGTCCGGTTCTTTTCCTCAAGCCTGATGTTGGCTTCCTTCTTTATCGTGTATCCACGGTAAATATAGTACCCGAGAATACTAACGAGTATAAGCGCCAGAATCACGAACCATATAATGAGCTTTTGCTTTTCAAGTGTTGCGATCTGGATCCTTATTCTGTTCTCCTGTTCGGCGATTTTATTCAGCTGTTCGTCAATCATCCCGAGCTGTGATGCAATCTTCATTTTCTGCTTCGAAAGAGTGTCGTGCTGAACCTGAACGTCCCTCTGCTGTGACAGGATCACTCCTCTCTGCTGCGCAATCTCGTCTTTCTGCCGGTTTATCCTTGACATCTGGCTGTTCAGGATTGCCATCGTCTCCTCAAGTGTCTTTTCCCTGATCTTTATCTCATGGTCAAGACTGTCGAGAAGGGCTTTCTGCCTAAGGATCTCGGCTTTCTGGCGCTCCAGTTCCGCCTGCTGGGCCGAAACAGTTTCCTTCTGAACCTGAAGGTCAGCATCGGTTATAGTGAAGAGCTTCTCCCAGTCTTCCTTTGTTTTAATTGCCTGGAACAAAAAGTTCTGGTTAACGGACATTCCGGCTTTTCGTATCAAATCCTCATTTGCCTCAAACTTTGGCTTTCCCCCCACTGCAACGAAATTTATCATAGACTCCCTGAATGCGAATCCTTCCGTTATAAGCATCGTCTGATGCCCTTCGATCATGTTCCTTATCTTCTGAAGGCTGAATCCGCTTTCCTTGTTCACATATAGAACCTGTGTATGGATGATCTTATCCTCGCTCCTGAAAACTACCAGCTGTACGGGTTTCTCCTGTATTGTTTTTCTTGTTCTTGCAAGATTTCCCATTTCGAACAGAAGCTCATTGCCGGAATCGAGCAGGCCGATCCTGAATACCGAAGAATCTGCAAACCCCGGACCGTAGTCGATGTATTTTGCCATATCGAAAATATATACAGCCCTCGTAGGGTTGTCGAATCCTTCCTGTCCCGAAACTTTAATGAAGAGAAAAAGGAGGAGGAAGCTGAACCGGATATTCATAAAAGCAGATCTTTTCATCTCCATGGGAAGGATTTTTGCTCTACGAAGTTGCTTTTTTTTCGTAAACAAAACAAATTTTACTATCTTCACGTACACAAAGGCGTGTTGAAAAAATGTTAACAACTGCACCTTTGCCTGAACCATCGCTCGGCTACTTATTGTAATTTTATACAGCACACATAACTCCTTTTCCGGTTTTGAATACCAGCGAAATACAGCTTGCAGACAAGCGAATTGCAATAGTAGAGGATGATGTCCCTTCGATCCGCTATTATGAAACACTCCTGAAGAGCACAGGAGCCGACCTGAGGGTCTTCCATACCGGGAAAGAATTCCTGGATTATCTCTCACGGGAGAAGGAAAGGATTGATCTTGTTCTGATGGATTTCCTTATTCCCCTTGTGAACGGTATAGAATGCATAAGGGTGTTCAGGCGGGAAAGAAAGAACGTACCTGTGCTGATGCTTACCGCCTATTCTTCAGAACAAAGTAAAACAGAAGCTTATCTTGCCGGCTGCAACGAATATATCCTTAAACCGGTATATCCCGAAAAGATCTTTTTCCTTCTCGAAAAATACCTGAAGCACGAAGCTACACCTTCCATGATAGACTGATCAGGTCTATCTCATGACAGGCCCTGCAATTTCAGTATACTTTGCGTAGTAATCCTGGAGTTTTCTGTTTATTTCAACCCCCATTTCCGTTTTTCCGTACTCCATACATGCTTCACCGGCCCTGCGGGCATACTCAAACGCCGTACCAATGGCATAATCCGAAGAAGTCACAATATAAGGAGCCTGCTTCAGGTAATAGTCGAGGTGGGCATAATAATGGCCCAAAAGCTCATTGGTCATCTCCAAAGCCTTGTCTGTGCTTCCTGCAGCAAAATATGCCTCAATAACATCGTTGACGTAGGGATCGTAAGGTACCGTGTTCAGGGGTAATACCTCCATACAGCGATCCAGTACCTGGAGTGCCTTCTCATTCTTTCCCTCCCTGGCCAGTGCCTTGGCAAGCCTGGCATAGTTCAGTCTGGCCCTGACAACCATAAGCGTGCGCTTGTGATGATAATCGAGATTCACTTCAGGATCGTTGGCTCCGCCCCAGACGAACTTATTCATCAGGTTGTCGTACATGATGTCCGTATCTATCCTTCCGTAATCGAGCCAGTTCTTCTTCTCCGATTTTATCGGCACCAGCCTGTAAGCAAGGCCTTCCAGCTGGAAATATTCTTCAAGTCCAAGGGCATCGGCATGATATCCCGTAACGAAATATATCGGACGCTCCCAGTTGTTATTTGCCAGCATATCCAGCACCAGGAGCTGGCTTTTTATTATTGATCCTCCACTTAGCTTAATATCTATATAGGGAACGATCTTTGCCGAGTCTTCAGGTTTTACAGTTCCTGATTCAAGGACTTTTTTTCTGTCGACAGGTATCCGGATGTTCTTTGCAGGAATTATATCCAGCCACTCATTTGCCGAGACCTGCAGCTTGGTACCCCTGTTATCGCTTTTTACCCATTCGATTATGGTCGAAATATCGACCGGCTCCTTCCTCTTTTCTACGATATAGAGCTGGTTGTTGATGCCGTCGTAGTATTTCTGTATGGGAAGCGAAATTGGAAGAGGATCAGATTCATATACTTTCCTTTTCATCTGCTCGGCATACCAGTCTGTGTTAAGCAGCATCAGGTTACAGACTCTAACGTCGGTCCGCTTCCCTTCAACTTCCTGGGCATACCAGAGAGGGAAGGTATCGTTATCGCCGTTTGTAAAGAGTATGGCTTCGGGAGCACACGACTCAAGATAGTTGAATGCCACATCGCGTGCAAGGTAACGGCCCGACCTGTCGTGGTCGTCCCAGTTTTCCGTTCCCATAAGCAGGGGAACCGCCATGCATAAAACGCCTGAAAGAGGGGCAGCGGCTTTTTCCCCCGTAAGTTTACGAAGGAGATCGAACAGGGCTATTACCCCCAGGCCTATCCATGCGGCGAAAAAATAAAACGAACCCACATAGGCATAATCCCTCTCCCTTGGCTGGTTTGGATACTGGTTCAGGTAAAAGACTATGGCCAAACCCGTCATCACGAAAAGCAACATCACTATCCACCAGTTCTTGTTGTCGCGGAACAGCTGGAACAGAAGTCCCGCCATACCGAGCAGGAAGGGAAGAAGATAATATCTGTTTCTTGATCTGTCGTTTTTTATGTCGGCAGGCATGTCGGAAGTGCCTTCCCTTGGCTCATCGATGAATTTAATGCCGGAGATCCAGTTTCCGTTTACTGCACCCCCGGTTCCCTGGGTGTCGTTCTGCTTCCCTGCAAAATTCCACATGAAATACCTGAAATACATGTACCCTAACTGGTAGCTGAACATGAAATTCAGGTTTTCGCTGAACCGTGGTTTTCTGATCACGCTCTTTTTCCCGGTCTGGTCTGTCACAGTAACCGGTACGCCTTTTGATCCTCCCCAGTCCCTGTAGATATCAGCATGATCTTCCTGTTCGCTCCACATACGCGGGAAGAGAGTAATGAATCTCTCATCATATACCCTCTCGAGGTTACGGTGCGTTATCACATATTTACCGTTTTCGAGAACACGTACCGGTTTTCCTTCCTTATACGAGGTCACAGGGGCATTATAATACGCTCCCCTGAAAAGAGGTCTCTGCCCGTACTGTTCCCTGTTAAGGTAATATAAAAGGTTGAAGGGATCCGATGGATTGTTCTCGTTAAGGGGAGGGTTGGCAGAAGATCTTATGACAATTATTGCGGTTGAAGAATAGCCTATCAGGATCACAGTAATGACAGTCAGCGTTGTGTTAAGCATGATCCTGCTGCGTGAGGTTATCAGCCATACAGCTATGGAAACAGCCGCAAGCAGCAGGATGTTGAGAATTGCAGATCCTGATACCACCCATATTCCCGTAAAGAAAAGAGCTGCTGCGGAGATTCCTGCAGTAAGTGCATTGCTTCCCTGCTTCATTGAAAGCCTTATGGCAAAAACCATCAGTGCGCCAAGTATGATCATGTGGAAGAGCATCCCTGAATTTGCCGGCAGCCTGAGAGAATTCACAAAAAACAGATCAAACATGGATGATATTTTTACCATTCCCGGAATTATTCCCCAAAGCAGCAGTGCAAGAATGACGAATGAGCCGGCAAGGGCATAGACCAGACCCTTCCATGAAAATTCAAACTTTTTGAAATAGTACACAAGGACGATGGCCGGAAGAGCGAGAAGGTTAAGCAGGTGAACGCCTATTGAAAGGCCCATCAGGAAAGCAATAAGAATTATCCACTTTTCTGCATGTTCCTCTTCTGCAGCATCTTCCCATTTTAGTATGGCCCAGAAAACCGCAGCCGTAAAAAAGGATGAAGTCGCGTAAACTTCACCTTCTACGGCCGAGAACCAGAAGGAATCGGAAAATGTAAAAGCCAGTGCTCCGACAACTCCGGCTGCCATGATGGCTATTATTCTTGCAACAGAGAATTCATTCCCCCCGCTTACAACTATCTTACGGGCAAGGTGCGTGATTGTCCAGAACAGGAACAGGATTGTGAAAGCACTCATGATTGCCGACATGGCATTCACCATGGCAGCTACCCTGCTTACATCATTCCCGGCAAAAAGGCTGAAAAACCTGGCAAGCACCATGAATACCTGGCTTCCGGGAGGATGTCCGACCTCAAGCTTATATGCGGAAGCAATGAACTCTCCGCAGTCCCAAAGGCTTGCCGTCGGTTCGATTGTCATCAGATAGGTGACAGCCGCAACAATAAATACGATCCACCCCGTTATATTGTTTATCAGTCTGAATTTTTTCATCAGCACCAGGTTTTGAATAACTCCTTAATTATCATGATCAGATGACGAAAGTACGGATTTTTTTATTAAGCCTGCCATTTAACTTTTGGCTCCGTATTTTGTTAAATTAGCCGATATTTATAACTGATGAAGCTGCTTCCGGTCTTTTCATTATTTGTATTTTTCGCTGTTTCGCTGAAAGCGTACAGCCAGTACTATGATACGGGGGAGGATCCTGCAGGGCTGAAGTGGCTTCAGATCAAAACAGAGAGATTCAGGGTCATTTATCCCGAAAAATACGGTTCCCGGGGAGTGGAATTAACCCAGGCACTCGAAGAGGCTGCCGCCGATATGGAAAACCTTTTCCCGGTAAAGAAGTCCAGGATCCCGGTCATAATCCATAATTTCACTACCCAGTCGAACGGTTACGTGGCATGGGCTCCCAAAAGAATGGAGCTCTTTCCCACACCTGAACAGAACGGGATACCGCTTGACGCTAACAGGCAGCTCGCCCTTCACGAGCTTACGCATGTGTACCAGATGCAGTCACTTAACAGGGGGCTTACTAAAATACTGTCCGTACCCTTTGGCCAGCAGTTTCCAGGAGTAGTTGCCGCACTACTTCCACAATGGTATATGGAAGGAGAAGCCGTTCTTTCCGAATCGATTCTTTCACAATCGGGAAGGGGAAGGGCTCCTTCATTCCAGAAGAGTCTCAAGGCAATCTCTGTTGAAAAGGGTAAAATGTACAGATATGACAAGATTGCGAATGGCTCTTTCAGGCATTTCGTCCCGGATCATTATCAGTCAGGCTACCAAATGGTTGCGTGGTCGTATGCGGTATATAATCCCCGCACCTGGAACAAAGCCCTCTCACTCACAGGCAACGCACCCGTCCTGATCAATCCCGTTAACCTGAGCCTCCGCAGCACGACAGGTCTGACCAAGCGCAGGCTTTTCATGGAGACATTCGACACTCTGGGCAAAGCATGGAATGCCGAGATCCTTGACAGGGGAGCAAAGCCGTACCAGGTGATAAGCCCCGGCAAGGGAAAAGAATTTGCCAGTTACTACAGCCCTGTAAGAATTGACGGAAGCAACTACATCGCAATTAAAACAACACTTTATAACCCTCCGGAATTTGTCAGCATAGATACACGGAGCGGGAGTGAAAAAAGGATCCATGTCCCGGGATATATGTATCCTTATCACCTCACTTCAGGAAACATGACGCTGGCCTGGGTAGAGTTCCAGAACGATCCCAGGTGGGATAACAGGAATTATTCTGTTGTGAAAGTTTTCGATCTCAGGTCAAATCTTACAAAACAGCTTTCCTGGAAATCGAGGTATATGTCTGCCGCAATATCGCCCGACGGCAGGAGCGTGGCAGTTACTGAAAACACACCCGAGAACAGGAATAACCTGGTCATCCTTAACGCCTCAACAGGAAAGATTTTAAGGAGCATCCCTGTTCCTGACAATGCATATCTTCAGAAGCCTCAGTGGTCGGCGGGGGGAAACGAAATCACTTTTGTAACCCTTACCGGCGATGGTGAAGGGATACGCTCTTTCAGGCTATCCGACCAGCAGTGGCGTGTCCTGATCACTGAAGGCCCCGTGGATCTCCAGTCGGCTTTCGTGAGAAACGATTCTTTATTTTTTGTAAGTTCTTCCGGTGGAACGGAGAATATCCACGTTATGACTCCATCAGGCAAGACCGCCGCTGTCACCAATTCCAGGTTCGGGGCTACGGATTTTCTGATGGGGGGAAGCAATATCATCTTCTGCGACTATACTTCTTCGGGCAATAACATATCCATAACAAGCATCCAAAATGATTCCACAGACGAACTTGAATACGATCCTTCTTTTTTCCTCATCGACAGGATAAAACCTCCCAGGAAAAATCTTCTGCAGGACCAGGTAAATGGATACACCCCGGTGAAGTACCGCAAATGGCTTCATCCCTTCGGATTCCACAGCTGGATGCCGTTTTATGCAGATCTCGAGGAAGTGAAGTCCGATCCTCTTGCAATCCGTCCCGGATTTACACTTATGAGCCAGAACCATCTCAGCACTCTTATCACTTCGGTTGGATACGAATATTCTGATAACCTTCACAAGCTCCACTCCCGGATAACATGGAAGGGCTGGTATCCCATCCTTGAATCGGGGCTCGATTACGGAGACCGTCCCCTTGTTTTCAAACCGGAAGCACGTGATGATCCTTCAGTGATCAGACCCGGTTTGTTTTTCACCAATACACTTTCACTGCCTCTCTCATTCCGGACAGGTAAATTTTCACTTTATATTAGACCATCGGCAACTGCCGTATACCAGAACAACTACCTTTTTTCATCTGAGAATTCAGCCTATGATTACGGGCAGACAATGTTTGCCGGAAGATTCTTCTTCTCAAATTCCCATCTGATGGCTGAACGTGATATATATCCCAGGCTGGCACAGGTAGTCGACATTTATTATTCGTGGTATCCATTCGATACCGAATTTTACGGTTCTGACCTTGTCGTGAGAACGGCATTTTACTTCCCGGGACTGATGAAAAACAATTCTCTCAGGATCAGGTTTGAAAATGAATTTCAGTCCACGGAATCCTTCCTGAACTTCAACCTTGTGAATTTTCCGAGGGGATATAAAAAAATTATCTCGGAAGACCTCACCTCTTTTTCTGGCGATTATTCTGCACCGCTAGCATACCCCGATTTCAACATAGCCAGTCTGTTATACATCAAAAGGTTCAGGGCGGGGATCTTTTATGACTATGCAAAAGGAACTAATAATTATTACCTGAAGACTGGCGAAGGAGGATATGTTGTGGATCGCGTAAGCAAAACTACTGAGCGGTTTATGTCGTACGGGGCAAGCCTTCTTGCAGATTTTCATGTTCTCAGGCTTCCCTATATGGTTTCAGCCGGCGTGCAGGCTTCATGGACTGATGGAGAAAGAATCCCCGTACTTGAGGCACTTTTCAATATCAACATTTACGGGATGAGCATCGGGAAGAAGCCCCGCCTATGACCCGATTCCGGTAGCCCTTGCTGTCTTTACAATCAGTTCCCACGCTCTTTCCACATGATCCAGGGTCAGATTGGTCTGGCCCGTTACCATCCTGAGGGTGTATCTGCCGTTTATTACCGTGTGGGTAAGAAATATTTTCCCTGAATCGTTGAGTGCATGATTGATCTTCTCATTGAGAAGATTTAGTTTCTCTTCCTCAACTCCCTGAGGCGCATACCTGAAGCAGACCACATTGATGATAACCGGGGCAAGCAACTCAAAATCATTCTCTTTCAGGATCATTTCCTTTAGCTTCGCAGCAAATGAAATGTGGGCCCTGATCTTATCCCTGAGCCCGTTAACGCCGTATGATCTTATCACACTCCACAGCTTGAGGGCCCTGAAACGCCTTCCCAGCGGAATTCCCCAGTCGCGGTAGTCGTTTACCTGTCCTCTTGTCCTGGTCTTAAGATATTCGGGAAGTATTTCAAAAGTCCGTATGAGGCTGTCGGCATCCCTTGTGAAGAAAGCAGTGCAGTCGAAATTTGTGAACATCCACTTGTGGGGATTAAAAAGGAAGCTGTCGATATTTTCACGTCCGTCGATCATCCACTGGAATTCAGGAAGAATGAGCGCAGTGCCTGCCATGGCTGCATCGACATGAAGCCATACATGGTTCTTCCTGCATATTTCGCCGATAGGCCTTATCGGATCAACGGCTGTCGTTCCCGTTGTGCCGACGGTGGCAATCACGCAGCAAGGCAGGTAACCGTTTTTTTTATCTTCCCCGATTGCAGCTGCAAGCCTGTCAGGATCCATGGAAAGATCATCCCTTACAGGAATTTTAACCAGGTTTCTTCTCCCTATACCGCTTATCCTTACCCCTTTCTCAACAGACGAATGTGCCTGTGAGGAGCAATATACCCTCAGCGTCCTTCCCGGATTGATCCCTTCCTCGTTTACAGTAAAAGCTGTTGCCTTTTCCCTTGCAGTTATTAACGCGGCCAGGGTTGCAGTCGAAGCCGAATCCTGGATGACGCCCTCGAAACTCCCGGGAAGCCCTATCAGGTCGCGCAGCCAGATCATGATCTTTTCTTCCAGCTCGGCTGCCGCAGGAGATGTTTCCCAGTTCATGCACTGCGCCCCGAGAGTCGCGGTGATCATTTCCCCGAGCACTGAGGGAGGGCTTGTGTTTGCCGGGAAATATGCATAGAAATCAGGGCTCTGCCAGTGAGTGATACCGGGCATGATTATCTCTTCCATATCCTTCATGAGCTTTTCGAAGGATTCCGGTTCCATTGGCGGCGACGAAGGCAGCCTGCTGAATATCTCCCCGGGCTTAACCTGCGATTTGACCGGGTAACGCCCGGCATTCTCCATATAGGAAGCCATCCACTCGACAAGCTCGTGGGCGTGCTTGCGGAACTCATCAGTTGTCATTGGCCAGTATTTATCTTACCGATTCGGCAAGAAGTATGATCCTGTTCTGCTTTACTTCTATCACCCCTCCGTTGATCTCATAATCAATATGATTGCCCTCCTGATCGACGATCATCACCGGGCCGTTCTCGAGAGTTGATATTATCGGGGCATGGTCCTTCAGCACCTGGAATGATCCTTTTTTCCCGGGCACTCTTATCGAGGCTATATCCCCCTCATATACCTTGCTGTCAGGAGTGATGATCTCCAGCTTCATTGAAGTAGTTTTTTACTTTGACTGTGCGAGGATCTTTTCGCCTTTTTCTATTGCGTCCTCAATGGTGCCGACAAGCATGAATGCAGCTTCAGGATACTGATCCACCTTACCGTCCATGATCATATTGAAGCCTTTGATCGTATCTTCTATTGACACCAGGGCTCCTTTAATTCCCGTGAACTGTTCTGCAACATGGAAGGGCTGTGAAAGGAATCTCTGCACCCTTCTTGCCCTGTGCACTACAAGCTTGTCTTCCTCGGAAAGTTCGTCCATGCCGAGGATGGCTATAATATCCTGCAGTTCATTATATCTCTGGAGAAGTTCTTTCACTCTCTGGGCGCATTTGTAGTGTGCTTCTCCCACTATGTCGGCCGTAAGTATCCTGGAAGTCGAGTCGAGCGGGTCGACAGCAGGGTAGATCCCGAGCTCGGAGATTTTCCTGCTCAGCACCGTTGTTGCGTCGAGATGTGCGAAGGTTGTTGCGGGCGCCGGGTCGGTAAGGTCGTCGGCAGGCACATAAACTGCCTGTACGGAAGTGATCGATCCATGCCTCGTGGAGGTTATCCTTTCCTGCATAACACCCATTTCGGTTGCCAGGGTGGGCTGGTATCCGACAGCTGATGGCATACGTCCGAGGAGTGCAGAGACTTCGGAACCAGCCTGTGTGAAACGGAACACGTTGTCCATGAAGAAGAGGATGTCCCTGCCCCCGCTTTTTCCGTCACCGTCGCGGAAGTGTTCTGCAACCGACAGGCCCGAAAGGGCCACACGTGCTCTTGCTCCCGGAGGCTCATTCATCTGTCCGAACACCAGGGCCAGCTTTGAGTCTTTCAAGGCTTCCATGTCGACTTTTGACAGATCCCAGCCGCCGCATTTCATGCTTTCGAGAAAATCCTTGCCGTAGGAAATTACGCCTGCTTCAAGCATATCGCGGAGAAGGTCGTTGCCTTCGCGTGTCCTTTCACCCACGCCGGCGAACACTGAAAGGCCGGAGTAAGCTTTTGCTATATTGTTGATAAGCTCAAGGATCACAACTGTCTTACCTACGCCGGCACCTCCGAAAAGCCCTATCTTGCCTCCTTTTGAATACGGTTCAAGAAGGTCGATGACTTTAATCCCGGTATAAAGCACTTCCTTTTCTGTTGAAAGGTCTTCATACATGGGAGGCTTTCTGTGTATGGGATATCCGCCTTTCTTGTCGAGAGGTCCGATGCCGTCGATAGCCTCGCCTGTAACATTCATGAGGCGTCCCTTGATCTGTTCCCCTATAGGCATTGTTATCGGGGAACCTGTGGCTATAACCTCCATTCCTCTTCTGAGACCATCTGTCGAGTCCATTGCAATTGCACGGACAGTGTTTTCACCAATGTGCTGCTGGCATTCCACAACCAGCCGTGTCCCGTCGTCCCTTTTTATCTCAAGTGCATCAAAGATGTCAGGCATTTCTGTTCCCTGCCTGTCAAAACTAACGTCCACAACTGGTCCGATGATCTGGCTTATCCTGCCGGTATTCTGTGCCATGTCTTATTACTGTTTATAAACTTTTCAGGAAGATACAAATTTAAGAAAAATTGAAGACGAAGCGGTTTTAAGCTTTAAAAATCGGATATTTATGACAGGTGACCGGATTCGTCATGGAATCATTTGAAATTTCATTTTTTTCATTATCTTTAATGAATATACGGGGATCTACAGAAATTATTAATTCCTATGAGAAAACTGGCTATAAATCTGGTATTTATTCTGCTGATCTGTGCATCCGCAGGTGCTCAGATCACCAAAATTGGCGGCGGACTTGCCTACGGAACAGGATACTGGTTCGAGAAAACAGAGGTTGAGGAATACAGGAGTCCTCACCTGGCTCTTTTTGCCGAAGGGGTGTACAGGATAACCACACCCATTCATGTCGCAGCATCATTCTCTTACTTTTATCCTCATATCGAAAGCTACACCGCAAGCAAAACCTCTGTAAGGGCAATGATGTTCGACATCAACGGCCACTATGTTTTCAATGCACTTGACAAATTCGAGTTCTATGCCCTCGCCGGAATGGATTTCCTCCTTACTTCTTACAAATATAAGATAACAGGAGCTGCAGAAGAGGACGACAAGACCAACGACAATGCCATAGGCCTGAATGCCGGAGGGGGTGTGATCTTCAACCTGTCACCCAAAATGAGCATTTTCTCGGAAGCCAAATATGTGGTAAGCAAGTACAGCCAGTTTATGGCCAATGCCGGTGTCTTCATCAATGTAAGCTGGCTTGCCCGTCACGAACAGGAATAGCAGGATGCCTACTGCTTTCTTCCGATAAGCGAGATGGCAAGGTTTGTCATCTCTTTTTTCCTGCTTTCATCCACATTCACCTTCTGGAGAAATCCGAATGCCTTGTTAATGTAATCGTAAGCCAGTATCTCGGTTATATCCTTGATGTCAAGCTCTTCAAAGATGGCTTTCACCCTGCTTATCTTTTCATCAGGATTGATTGTGCTGCCAGAAATGAGCTTCTGAAGTTCCTTAAGCTTGCTTCCCTTTGCAAGTTCCAGGGCTTTCACAAGGGGAAGCGTTTTCTTGTTGGCCACTATATCGCCGCCCGAAGTTTTGCCGAATACTTTCACATCGCCCCACACATCAAGCATGTCGTCCTGTATCTGGAAAGCCAGCCCCAGATTCTTCCCAAACTCATACAGAAGATCTGAGTCCTTCTCTTCGGCGCCGCCTATTATGGCTCCAATCTTGACTGATGAAGCCAGGAGCACTGCCGTTTTCAGCTCTATCATCCGTAGATATTCGCACTCCCTTACAATTGCGGCTTTTTCAAAGTCCATGTCAAGCTGCTGTCCCACACATACTTCCACGGCTGCCTTGTTGAACACCCTGAAAACCCTGAGGAGGCAGGATGACGGAGCCTGCAATATGCATTCATTAGCTATGAAAGCCATTACATCGCCTGAAAGGATAGCCTGGTTCTCGTTCCATTTATTATGAACAGTGGGAAGTCCTCTTCTTACCGGGGCCTTGTCCATGATGTCGTCGTGAACGAGTGTGAAGTTATGGAAGACTTCAAGCCCGGCTGCCGGTAGTATTGCGTCGTCGATCTTGTCAGTGAAAAGGTTGCACGACATGAGGGCCATCACCGGACGAAGTCGTTTCCCTCCCTTCGAGAGAACATATTTGACCGGATCGATCAGCTTCGGAGCCTCCGTATTATACGAAAGGTTCACCAGAGCCCTGTCTACAACTTCTTTAAGATCAGAATGGGTGTACATCGTTCAGGGTTATTAAAATCCTGGTAAAAACTAACCTTTCAAAGCTTCGGCACCGCTGACAACCTCGAGGATCTGGTTCGTGATAGCCGCCTGCCTTGCCTTGTTGTACTGAAGGGTCAGGCTGCGGATCATATCCGTAGCATTATCTGTTGCCTTATGCATTGCCGTCATCCTTGCACCGTGCTCGGCTACAAAGGAATCCAGAACAGCCTTGTAAAATTGTATTTTCAGCGATTTTGGTATAAGTTCTTTTATTATTTCCTCTCCGGATGGCTCAAAGATATAATCGGCGGGCAGTGTTTTATTTGTCCCGGTAGAAACTGTTTCAACAGGAAGGAAGGTCTCGACCGTAAGATTCTGTACTGCAGCGTTTTTAAACTGGTTATAAACAAGAACCACCCTGTCGAAATGACCGGCAAGGAAATTTTCCATTATCTCCCGGGCGACCATGGAGGCATTGTCGAAGTTAAGCTCATTAAGCAGGCTGTTCCGTTCGGGCAGAAGGTTCAGCTTCTGCTTCCGGAGGTAATCATATCCTTTCTTCCCGATTGTAAGGAAATACATGTTTCCCTTCTGAAACTGGTCCATGTATTTTTCGGAAACGATCCTCCGTGCTTCCTTGATGACATTCGAGTTGAAAGCGCCGCACAATCCCCTGTTTGATGTTATCACTACAACCAGGATCTTTTCTTCTGAAGACGATCTTGCATAGATATTCTCGATCTCAGCTTCGGCAAGGCTCTGCGACAGTCCTGTAAGTATCTCGTGAAGCTTGCCTGCATAAGGCCTTAGTCTCAGTATCTTGTCCTGGGCTTTTCTCAGCTTGGCTGCTGATACCATCTTCATTGCCGAGGTGATCTGTCGGGTTGATTTGACAGAACTGATCCTTATCCTTATTGCCTTAAGATTAGCCATCGCTTTTCAGTTACGATCCTCCCTTGTTCTACCTGGGTTTATATTTAGAGGAAAGTTCTGCAGCCACTTTTTCAAGGACAGCAGTAATATCGTTGTTTATGACTCCTTCGCGAAGCTTGTCGAGAACATCCCTGTGACTCAGCTCAAGAAACTCAATAAACTCCTTTTCAAATTCCTTTACTTTGCCGACCGGTACGTCCCTGAGCAACCCCATTGTTCCGCAATATATAATTGCGATTTGCTTTTCTACCGGTACCGGGGCATACTGAGCCTGCTTGAGTATTTCCACGTTCTTTGAACCCTTGTTCAGGATTGCGAGCGTAGTGGCATCAAGGTCGGAACCGAATTTCGAGAATGCTTCCAGCTCCCTGTATTGTGCCTGGTCGACCTTCAGTGTCCCTGCGATTTTTTTCATTGCCTTTATCTGGGCATTGCCTCCAACCCTCGACACTGAAATACCCACGTTGATGGCAGGACGCACACCGGCATTGAAAAGTCCTGATTCAAGGAAAATCTGTCCGTCGGTTATAGAGATAACGTTTGTCGGGATGTATGCCGAAACGTCTCCAGCCTGTGTTTCGATGATCGGTAGTGCTGTCAGCGATCCTCCTCCCTTAACCATTGGACGTATCGATTCGGGAAGGTCGTTCATTTGTCTTGCCACTTCGTCCGATTCAATGATCTTTGCAGCTCTTTCAAGAAGGCGGGAGTGGAGATAGAATACATCGCCGGGGTAGGCTTCACGTCCCGGGGGGCGGCGGAGAAGAAGCGAAACCTCCCTGTACGACACGGCCTGTTTTGAAAGGTCGTCGTAAATAATCAGGGCGTCTCTCCCCGTGTCCCTGAAAAATTCACCGATTGCAGCGCCTGCAAAGGGAGCGTAGAACTGTGCGGCAGCCGGATCGGATGCCGTTGCAAGAACGATGACTGTATATTCAAGAGCGCCGTGTTCCTCGAGGGTCCTGGCGATGTTTGCAACCGTCGATCCTTTCTGTCCCACAGCTACATAGATACAATAAACGGGCTTTCCCTTCTCGAAGTTGCTTCTCTGGTTAATTATGGTGTCGATGGCAATAGCTGTCTTCCCGGTTTGTCTGTCGCCTATTATAAGCTCTCTTTGTCCCCGGCCAATCGGGATCATGGCGTCTATCGCCTTAAGACCTGTCTGCAACGGCTGTTTAACCGGCTGGCGGAAAATCACACCCGGGGCTTTTCTTTCAAAGGGCATTATATATCTTTCTCCCTCAATAGGACCTTTTCCGTCGAGAGGCTGACCTGTCGGGGAGATCACTCTGCCGAGCAGTCCCTCGCCGACAGCTATCGAGGCGATCCTGCCGGTGCGTTTCACAATATCACCTTCGTTAATCTCTTCCGTGGGACCCAGCAGAACGGCACCTATGTTGTCTTCCTCCAGGTTCAGGACGATTGCGTTCATCCCGTTTTCGAATTCTATCAGCTCGTTGGCTTCTGCATTTGAAAGTCCGTAAATCCTCGCGATACCGTCTCCCACCTCAAGCACGGTGCCCACCTCCTCAAGCTCTGCTCCGGTCTGGATTCCTTCCAGTTGCTGGCGGAGGATTTGAGATACTTCTGCTGGTTTGATGCTTGCCATATCAATAATTCTTAATTTATGTCACACTATGCAGGCTATGCTGAAAGCGTCCTGCCTTTAAGTTCTTTTTCAATTTTGCGGAGCTTGTTCCTTATGCTGGCGTCGAGATAGCTGTCCTCAACCCGCAGGATGAAGCCTCCGATAATATCACTGTCAACAACTTCCCTTAGCTCCACATTTGTCCTGAAGTAACCGGCGATAAGGTCTTTCACCTGGTTTCGGATCTGCTCGTTCACTTTCACCGCTGTTGTAAGGACCGACTCTGTTATGCCGTTATACTCCTTTGTCTGCCTTATAAACTCCCTGGCTATTGCCGGTAGATGGTTTTCCCTTCCGTTCCTCACGACCATGGAGAGCAGCGAGAGGGTAATTTTCTGAACATTGTTCCCGGAAACTTTATGCAAAATATCTTCTTTCTTCGAGGGCAAAATTATCGGGCTTGCAAGCACTTCCTTCATTTCGGGAAGTTTGCAGATCTCCATGATGAATATCATGTCCTGATAAACCTTATCAAGCAGCTTTTTGTCAAGAGCTGAAGTGAACAATGCCCTTGAGTACCTTACCGATATTTTGCTTTCGTTCATTGCCGGCGCCTGCAGTTAATTCAGGTTTGTTTCTTTCAGGTACCTGGTTATAAGCTTTTCCTGTTCCTCTGTCCTGCTAAGCTTTTCGCCGAGAAGTTTTGAGGCAATGTCGATTGACACGGTGGCAACCTGTTCGTGGATGTCAGCAAGTGCTTTAGCTTTCTCCCTTTCGATCCCGGCCCTGGCCTTCTCGACAATCTTTTCTGCTTCTTCCGATGCTTTACCCTTTGCCTCGGCAATCAGCTTGTCGCGCACTTCGCGTGCTTCCTTCAGGATTGTTTCCCTTTCTTCCCGGGCTTTCCTGAGTATAGCTTCGTTGTCGCTCTGAAGCTTGTGCATTTCTTCCCTTGCTTTTGCTGCCGATTCGAGCGAACCTTTTATCATTTCTTCCCTTGCCCTGACAGCTGCAAGGATCGGTTTCCATCCGAATTTTGCCAGGATCAGGAAGAATATCCCGAAGATCAGGGCTGCCCATATGACAACACCGATGCCCGGTGATGTAAGTGAGTTTGCTAGAAATATCATGTTCCTGTCATTAAATCAAATTGTTTTAATGAATGCCTGCAACCAACCGTTGCAGGCTTCATTTCCGTTTTTCCAATCTAGAGAAGTGCAACAACGATTGCGAACAGGGCAGCACCTTCGATAAGTGCTGCGGCGATTATCATTGCAAGCTGGATCTTTGAATAAGCTTCCGGCTGACGTGCTATTGCGTCCATTGCCGAGCCGCCAATCCTTCCGATACCGAGACCTGCACCGATAACAGCGAGACCTGCGCCTACTGCTGCCAGTGAGATTGGTTCCATTGCCTGTGGTTCCATAATAAATTAATTAATTATTAATGATGCTCCTCCGCTGTCGCCATTCCAATGAAAAGCGAAGAGAGAAGTGTGAATATATATGCCTGCAGGAATGCAACGAGAAGCTCGATGCAGTCCATGAAAACTACAAACAGAATTGACACCGGAGCCACCCATACAGAGTCGAAAATGAAGATGAGGCAGATAAGGCTCAGCACTATTATATGACCGGCAGTGATGTTTGCAAAGAGACGGATCATAAGTGCGAATGGCTTTGAAATGAGTCCTATAAGCTCCACGGGGATCATTATCGGAAGGAGCCAGAAAGGCACTCCCGGGGCGGCGAAGACATGTTTCCAGTGAGCCTTGTTGCCGCTGAACTGTGTTATCAGGAAGGTACATAGCGCGAGCACGAATGTAACGCCTACGTTACCTGTGACATTTCCTCCGAAAGGCGGCGGGAACGGTATCAGTCCGATAAGGTTATTGAGAAGGATGAACGTGAAAACCGAAAGAAGGTAGGGCATGTACTTCTCATATTTATGCTCTCCTATGTTGGGGATTGCCACATCATCGCGTATGAAAAGTATCACCGGTTCGAGGAAGCCCTGGATGCCTTTGGGATGGCTTATCCCCGTCTTCCTGTACGAACGCGCCAGCGACAGGAATATCCAGAGTCCGACTATTGCCGCAAAGAGCATTCCCACGACTGTTTTCGTGACCGAGAAATCGAGCGGCCTGTTTTCCGTGTCGGCTACCCCGGTTTCGCTGACATTGACTATCTTACCCTTTAGGTCTCCTTCCTCTTCAAGCCTGTAGCCTTTGAAAACATGGCCGTGAGCAAGCTTCTTCGATGAAAAGACATCCAGTCCCTTTTCCCTGCTGTACAATATAACGGGAAGGTAAATGGCTACGCTTTTCCCTTTCGGGGTTGTAAGGATATGCCACTCATGGCTATCGGTAACATGGTCGATAATGAAGGCGCTTGCATTGAATTTTTCAGTACCCGTACCCGGGGTTCCATGGCCTGATGATCCATGTTCCTCCTGGGCTGTGGCAGCCAATGAAAACAGCACGGTCAGTAATGAACAAACAAATCCCCTGGTTATCCTTCGTTTCAAAATTCTCACTTATAAAGATTTGTCTTTCAATGTTTTCAACATTATCAATATTGAAAATAAAGTGAAGGCTAAATATAAGACAAAAAACAATATCACTGAAGGCAATCCGGTTTTTTTAGCAACAAAAAACCATATCAGGGCAACAACAAGTTCAAGAAGAAATTTAAGTGTAACGGCTACAAGTGAATGCATGGTCTGGGCAGCAGGTTCACGTTTGCGTCCCCTGAAGAATATCAGGAGAGTGACCAGGGCGATGAACGAAAGGGATACCGACAGAAGTGCTGTTTCAGTAAAGCTTATCCCGATCCCCGGTTCTGATATTATGAACCAGCCTGCTGCAAGAACAATAATTTCGAGAAGAACCAGGAGTTGAATGTACCGTGGCACAGACTTCATTGATCATTGTTTTTTGATAAAATCGCGTATTGAAATGTATATAGCCGCGAAGACCCCGAGGAGAGAAAGGATAATTGTGAATACGGGAGTTTCCCAGGTTGTCAGTTTGTCGAGTTTAACACCTCCGAAAGTTGCAAGGAGGATTATGCCGATCATCTGGAAGGCAAGCCCTGAATACCTGGTAAAATTCTCAAGACCCTTATTTAGCGGCTTTTTCCGCTTCTCCTGATTTTGCTGATCCTGCTCCTCCATTGTTGTTTTCACTCATTTTGCAGTTTCCGGAGAAAATTGCTCCGGGTTCAATAGACAGCTTGGATGTGACTATGTCGCCGAATATTTTTGAAGAAGCTTTAAGGATAAGAAGCTGGTTTACAACGATCCGTCCTTCGACAGTTCCGGAGACTTCCGAGTTTTTACAGATAACTTCCCCGTTCACCTTGCCTGTCTGGCCTATTACTACTTTCCCCTTTGTGTTGAGATTACCGGTGAGCAGGCCGTCGATGCGTATGTCCCCAGAGGATTTTACATCGCCGGTTATTTCCGTTCCCTGGCTTATAAGGTTTATTGCAGGTGTTTCGGTCTCATTGTACTTTGCCATAGCAGTTGGAATTAAAAAATTATAAGCTTACTAACCTGCAAATATAAAATTATTTCGGGTCATAGGCCCAGATAAGATAAATCGAGCCCCATGTAAATCCTCCGCCGAAAGCGGCAAGAATCAGTTTGTCGCCCTTTTTCAGTTTTGATTCGTGCTCCCAAAGGACAAGGGGGATCGTTGCTGCTGTGGTATTGCCGTAATTTTCAATATTGATCATGACCTTTTCCGGCGGCAGGCCCATCCTTCTTCCTGTGGCATCGATGATCCTGAGGTTTGCCTGGTGGGGTACGAGCCAGGCGATGTCCTCCGATTTCAGGTTATTCTTTTCCATTATCTCAGCCGCAACGTCTGCCATGTTCGACACTGCAAACTTGAAGACGCTCTGCCCCTCCTGGTAGATAAAATGTTCTTTTGCCTCCACTGTTTCGTGTGAGGCCGGCCTGACTGATCCTCCTGCCTTGATGTGCAGGAATTTGCGGCCTGAGCCGTCGGTACGGAGAATATGATCCATAACACCCACATCATCGTAAGTAGGTTCCACAAGAACAGCCCCGGCTGCGTCTCCGAAGAGAGTGCAGGTAGTGCGGTCGGAGTAGTCGGTAATTGACGACATCTTGTCGGCACCCACAAGGATCACCTTTTTATAGCGTCCTGTTTCTATATAGGCAGCTGCGGTCTGAAGCCCGAACAGGAACCCTGAGCAGGCTGCACCCAGGTCAAAGCTGAAAGCATTCTTCAGTCCTGCCTTGTCGGAAATTATGTTTGCAGTGGCAGGGAGTGATGGTGGCACAGATAAGCAGATCTATCTCTTCGGGTGACGTGCCTGTTTTTTCAAGGAGACCGGTCACGGCTTTTTCACCCAGGTCGGAGGTCCCCAGTCCTTCCCCTTTCAATATCCTTCTCTCTTTTATACCCACTCGCTGCATGATCCATTCATCAGAGGTGTCGACCATTCGGGAAAGCTCCTGATTTGTGAGCCGGTATTCCGGGACCCATGCGTTTATGCCGGTTATGGCAGCTCTTATTTTCTCCATTTTATTTTATAGCCTCCCTGATCTTTTCGGCAAGATTGACATGGACAACAGCCATTGTCTGGAGTATCATGTTCATTATAGCCCTTCGTCTTGAAATGCCATGCCCTATCACGACGTTTGCGTTAATACCCACCACAGGGGTTCCTCCTATGGACTCAAAATCAAGACGGTCGAAGAACGAATCCCTGAAATTCCTCTCCTTGTAGATATGATGGAAAGCTTCCGTCTGCTTCAGCAATACATTCCCTACAAAACCGTCGCAGACTATTACATCGGCCATAGCTTCGCGAAAGAGGTTGTTAGCTTCAATGTTCCCTTCAAAATTGATCCCGGGATGTTCCCTCATAAGCTCATAGGCTGCCTTTACTGCTGTAGTTCCCTTTGATTCCTCTTCGCCTATATTGAGCAGTCTTACCCTGGGATTATCTATCTCAAGGACATACTTGGCATAGATCGATCCCAGGATGCCGTACTGAACAAGGACTTCAGGTTTTGTATCGGGATTGAGGCCGACATCAAGAATTACGGAATTGCGTCCGTCGACTGCAGGGAGCAGCGTGGCGAGAGCTGGTCTCAGCACACCGGGTGCAACACCGACAGTGTATGTTGCACCGACAAGCATTGCACCGGTATTGCCGGCGCTGCAGAAACCGTCTATCCCTTTCAGCTTAAGGGCCCTGAATCCGATGGCTATGCTTGAATTCGGTTTCTGGGAAAATGCTTTCGAGGGAACGTCGCCCATCTCAATCACTTCTGTGGTGGGTACGATCCTGAAGCGGGAGGGGTGGGTGCCAAGCTCCGAGAGCTTGGTCAGGATGGATTTTTCGTCTCCAAATAAAACCAGTTCATCATCAGCCGACAGATGGGCTAGTGAATCAACTGCGCCTTCAATGACAACTTCCGGCGCGAAATCACCGCCCATGATATCAACGCCTATCCTCATGGTTTAATGTTTTGGTTAAAAAATCAGGCATTAGCCTTTTTCTCGATGGCAAGCTTGCCTCTGTAAAAACCGCATTCGGGGCAAACCCTGTGGAACTGAACCGAAGCTCCGCAGTTCGAACATACAGCCGTGGTCGGCGCAGTTGCCTTGTAATGGGTCCTCCGCTTGTCTCTTCTTGTCTTCGAGTGTTTACGCTTGGGATTTGGCATTTTTAAAAGTATTTAATTGTTGTTTATCAGTTTTCGTAATTCATCCCATCGGGGATCTGCTGTTTCTTCTCCGCTTACCTCATGTTCGTGCAGCTTTAACATCATGCCGGGATCGCAGGTGCTTCTCCCTTTTGAATCGGGGGGATGTACTCTCTGTATCGGCAGCGCCAGCATTATATATTCATAAAAATACTGGGCCATGTCGAGTTCGTTCTCATCCCGGGGAACAGATATAATGTCAGGGTCGCTCTCTTCAAGGTTTTTACCGAATTTGACCAGCAGCCTGTTGGTGCATTCAACCGGATGCGAAAACATTCCCAGGCATCTGTCGCACGATATCATAACCGTTCCCGAGATAACTATTGTCAGGTCAAGGTGCGATGTCCTTTTATCGGCCAGCACTGTTACCGACCCAGAGCCTTCCCTTACCTCTGATTCCTCAAAACCCTCAAAGAACTCCCGGCCGATGGTAAAATCATACGTATAAGTCCCTTCCTTCAACCCGCCGATCGGTATGCTGTAAAAACCCGGCATCTCACAAAAATTTGGTTTGCAAAAATATGAAAGCTTCTTCAATTAAAAAAATTATCAACAAAAATGTAACAAAACCCCCGTCAGAAGGCTGTTCGCCGTTAATAAACCGTAACTCGCCGATTTAGTATCACTTTTGCCACTGAGTGCGGGATATCTTTGGATCAAATATTAAAACCGACTATATGGCACACAGCGACAGAGTGCTGAAAAGGCACAGGGAACACCACCCCCAGGTAAGCATAGGGCTCTTCTTCATTCTCCTGGGCGTGGCTCTGCTGGTTGCAACCAACGACTGGCTCAACCTGGGGAGCGTAAGGGAATACTTCACCTGGCAGGCTGCTTTGATATTTATCGGTATCCTGCTAGTTCTCAACCTGAACTTCATCGGAGGTCTGATACTGCTTTCAATAGGAGGCTGGTTCTGGATCGACGACCTGTACGGAAACATACCCGAGCTGGTAAAAACAATTTACTGGCCTTCTGTAGTTGTTCTTGCAGGATTGATGTTCATTGTATCAACATTTTTCAAAAAAGGACATAAAAACAATTTATCCGGAAACAAATAAATTTAAGGCTATGGAAACTTTAAACAACGACTTCAGGGATGAACGGCGCGAAAGACGCCACGAGCATCTTACAAATAACAGGGTGATAATAGGGGTTGTGCTTGTCCTTGCCGGACTGGCGCTGGTAATCAAAAATACCGGGTTTTTCCCCGATTTCATCGATCATGTAATATTCAGCTGGCCTATGCTGCTGGTTGTCATCGGTCTCATTATGACGCTGGGCTCGACTGAAAAAACCGGAGGAATAATAGTCATGTCGGTTGGAGGATTTTTTATGATCCCTCTGGTATTCAGGGAGACCTTTCACATGTACAACATGTTCTGGCCCTCAATATTCATCATTGTCGGTATAATCTTCATCGTCACCAAGAGGAGGGGATGGGGCTCTGTCACATCAAAGGGAGTTGCAGGGGACGATTACATTGATTATGTAAATGTCTTCAGCGGAGGAGAACGGCAGATTGTGTCGCAGAACTTCCAGGGCGGAAAAGTATCAGCTGTTTTCGGCGGAATCGAACTTGATCTCACAAAGGCAAAGCTCGCCCCCGGGAGAAACGTACTGGAGATAGCTGCCGTGTTCGGTGGAGCAACGATAATAGTCCCCGACAGCTGGTATGTTACCATTGAGGTTACTCCCATCCTCGGAGGATTCAGCGATGAGCGCAAACTTCACCCCGGGAGGCCACTGGAAACAGACAGCCAGCTTGTTCTTAAAGGTGCTGTTATTTTCGGAGGAGGAGAGGTAAAAAGCTACTGAAAAAGGCATGAAACATCCGGTACTTGAGAACAGAGTCCGCCTCACAGTATGGGGAATCATCTGGCTTGTAATTGCTGCAGGCCAGACGATTTCGTTTTATTATGCCTATGGGCAGTTCCTCAACGTGAGTATTATCGATGCCTTTGTTTCAATTATATTGTATTCAGGCCTTGCCCTTTCACTGTGGTTCCCTTTCAACTATTTCAGCTCGGGAAAGAAACGGATATATTCGGTTGTACTCAATCTTGCAGCTACAGGTGCCATAACAATACTTATCTGGATCCTGCTCTCCAACCTTCTGCTGCACCAGGTGCTTGCAGGCGAAAACGACTACCAGGCTTACTGGGATGCAACACTGCCCTACAGGATCGGAAGCGGAATCTTCATCTATAGCCTTACCATACTATCCTATTTCCTTTTTGTAAGCCTGAACAACCTGTCGGAAAAGAAGTCGAGGGAAGCCCGCCTTGAAACCCTGGTGAAGGAAACAGAACTCCGGATGCTGAGGTCGCAGATAAATCCCCACTTCCTGTTCAACAGCCTTAACTCCATAAGTTCCCTTACAGTTACGAATCCCGACAAGGCAAGGGAAATGGTGATCAAACTGTCAGACTTTATGCGCTATGCATTGGCAAGAAAGGATGAACAGCCTGTCTCACTTCGCAGCGAACTGGAGAATCTGAGGCTTTACCTCGATATAGAGAAGGTAAGGTTCGGCGACCGCCTGGTCATAGAGGAGCAGATCGATCCTTCGTGCCTTGAGGTGAAAATTCCCGGGATGCTTCTGCAGCCGCTCTACGAAAACGCGGTAAAACATGGGGTTTATGAGAGCACCGAACAGGTAAAGGTTTGCACAACGGCTACTGTCAGCGACGGCATGCTTTCAATAGTTATCTGCAACAACTTTGACCCCGAAGCCGCACCCCGGAAAGGAACGGGCACCGGGATTATGAACGTCTCCCGAAGACTTGAACTCAGCTATGGAAACAAGGCAACCCTGACTTCAGAAAAGAAGGGCAACGTATTTACTGTTGCTCTTTACATGCCTGCATAAATTTAAAATATCGTAATTTTATCATGACATTTCCCGCAGATCACGAAGATCAAAGCTGATCTCTGAGAATATCTGCGCAGTCTGCGGGCAACTTTTTACTTATGAATAAGATCCGTACAGTAATCATTGACGACGAGACGCCGGCCAGGGAAATTCTGAAGCACTACCTGAAAGATTATCCTGAAATTGAGATCATTGCCGAATGCGCCGATGGTTTTTCAGGCTTGAAGACCATTTCATTCATGAAGCCCGGGCTGGTGTTCCTTGATATCCAGATGCCCAGGCTGACAGGTTTTGAGATGATAGAGGTAATGACTGAAAAGCCTGTTATCATTTTCACGACGGCATACGATCAGTTTGCTATAAAAGCCTTCGAGATGAATGCTGTGGACTACCTTCTTAAGCCGTTCCCGAAGGAGCGTCTCGGTAACGCATTGGTAAAAGCAATCGATAAGCTTGGAAGGACCAAGGAATCTGAAATTGCCACACCCGGTGAATTGATGGAGAAACTGCCAAAGCCGTCTTCTCCTATCAGCCGTGTTGTTGTCAGGAAAGGGAATGCCATCAATCTGATCACTGTCGATCAGATCAAATATATTGAAGCCCAGGACGATTATGTTATGATCTATCATAATTCCGGCAAAGCCCTCAAGCAGCAGTCAATGAAATACTACGAGGAGAACCTACCTCCAAAGGATTTCGTGAGGATACACAGAACACATATTGTGAAGGTCTCCGAGATCAACCGCATTGAACCTTATGGAAAGGACAATCATGTTGCCATCCTCAAGTCAGGGGAAAGACTCCCGGTATCGAGGTCAGGGTATAAACAGCTGAAGGACGAACTCAATTTTTAGTCTTTCAGCCTGCTGCACTTCTTATAATGGGAATATGGTCTGTACCTTTTGAACCTGAACAGCGGCACCGGATCGTACCCGTGGGTGCCACCAGGCCGGCAGCGCAGGATCCTGTTCGTCCCCATGGCGAATCCGGTGAATGG
>JALONU010000167.1 GCA_025454775.1 Bacteroidales bacterium
ATCCTGCAGAGAGAAAAAAAATATCTTCAGGGAAAGTTTGGTGCTATGAGGGAGATCTGAAAGGCGATTTGGGTGATGAGGATTTTGGATTCCTGTCAGGTCTTCCCGAATCAGTTATAACCAGCGCTCCGGGAGTTGGATGTTTGTTCTCTCATTATATTTATCCCGACTTTACCGGCTCCACTACCAGGTACGTTGAAAGGAACTTCCAGCTAAAGGAGCTGTGGAAGTTTATGGAAGAGAATAAGGTTTGCTTTTCTTTTTCAGGACACTCACACACCACCCATACAGGGTTTGCATACAAGGGTAACGGTAACCGGGTCAGGGCATATCTGAAGGCTTTTCACTCCATACCTTCTGAGCGCTTCTACATGGGAGGAGATCCCATGATTGTCATGCTTCCGCCCCTTACGGGGGAGGATGGCAAGACAGGATTTGCCGTTTTTGACACGGGGCAGATAGAATTGAGCATTGTTTCTTTAAGATAAGACAGAAATAGTCATTATGAAAAGGGGAAACTGGAAAAGACCAGGATGGAAATTCTTCCTGAAGGTGGATTTTCCGGCATTTATTGCCTTCGCTCTGTTCGCAGGACTGATCTTCTTCTACCTGATCCCGGGTTTCGAGGAAACCATGAAGGACCGCAAGAGAATCCTCATTCAGGAAATCACCTCATCTGCATACAGCCTGCTGGAATATTTTCATTCCATGGAAACGGAAGGATCAATGGATAGTGCACAGGCAAAGAAAGAAGCTCTGTCAGCGATAAGCAGGATCCGGTACGGCGATATGCAGAAAGATTATCTCTGGATCACTGACATGCATCCTTACATGATAGTCCACCCTTATCGTCCTGATCTTAACGGTAAGGACCTGACTCAATTCCGTGACCCGAGAGGAAAGCTGGTTTTCGTTGAATTTGTGAAGGCAGTCCAATCGACGGGTGAAAGCTATGTTGATTACATGTGGCAGTGGAACGATGACTCAACACGAATAGTGCCGAAATTATCATATGTAAGGCTGTTCAAGCCGTGGGGATGGATCGTCGGAACGGGAATCTATATTGATGATGTGAAAAGGGAAATACGGAGGATGGAATTCCGGGCCTTATTGATTTCCGGACTTATCGCCATAGTTGTTATAATACTGCTTGTGATAATTTCAAGACAAAGTCACAAGACTGAGAAGCAGCGGACTATAGCCGAAGCTGACCTGAGGAAATCGAGGGAACTATACAGGACTCTTGCAGAGGCTTCCTCGGAAGGAGTAATTATTTGGTCAGCAAACGGATTGAATGCAAACAAAACACTCCTTTCGTGGCTGGGCTACAGGGAAGAAGAATTTGCAGTGATGAAACCTTCAGAAGTTTTTTCCGGCTCTGAATTATTTTCCGGTGATGATCCTGCGAACCTATATGAAATCCTTACGGCAAGACATTATTCTAAAAGTTCGCTTAAGACAAGAAATGGAAATGAGCTGATAGTCCATTCCGACTTCTCAAGGATCATGCTCGGTGACATGAAATCAGTTCTTGTGACTGTGCGGCCTGCGACTGTTGAACTGGTTTCTCCGCCTCCGGCGATGACAGGGCCACTTATAAATAATATAGGAAGCGGGTTTTTTAAAGCAACTTACGGGAGAAAGAGCAAATTCATCTTTGCCAGCATACCCGCAATCAGGATTCTGGGATTCAATGATTTCCAGGAGCTTGAGTTGCGGAATGTGGATACATTCTTTGCAGATCATGCTGAGCTGAAAGCTTTCAGGATCTCACTGGAGAAAAGGGAAAGCATATTAAACAGGGTTGTCCTTTTAAAGAGAAAGGATCTCTCAGAGTTCCGGGCCCTGGTAAGTGTGATCGTGGCAGAATCTGATTCGGGAGAGATATGGTACGAGGGTACCATTGAAGACCTCGGAGCATTCCTCGACGAGAAAAACTCCCTGAAAGCTGACCTGAGCAGCCTGAACGGATCATTAAGTCTGACGGGGATACCCGGTATTGTCGGTGCAGAGGTATTGTCAGATAATCTTTTCAGCGAAGCAATAGTGCTGGCTGAGGAGATAGAAAAAGCCGATAAGGGAGCAGTTCTCGGAGAAATTTATCTTAACGGCCGTAAACTGATTGCTTCAATGATCCTGGGGAAGGCCGATCCGTACTCAGTGTCATTGTTCATTTCCTCAGTAGCAGATGCCATTTGCCGAAAGGTTATTGAAATCTGCATTAGGGATGCAGGGGAACCGCCATGCAGGTTTGCATTTATGCAGACGGGAAGTGCAGGCAGGAAAGAACAAACCCTGAGCACGGACCAGGACAATGCAATTGTCTTCGAGAATGTTGAAGCTGAAAGACTTGATCTTGTCAGCAAATATTTTACAGACCTTGGCAAAAGGGTAAATGTTTTACTTTCGGAATCGGGATACAAGTTGTGCAGGGGAGACAAAATGGCCGGCAATCCTCTGTGGTGCCAGCCAATTGACAGGTGGAAATTGTATTTCTCGGAATGGATAAAAGCCCCCGGGCCATCAGAGATTCTGGAAATGAGCATCTTCTTTGATTTCAGGTACTGTTACGGAGATTATGATCTTGTTGAAGAGCTAAGGGAGTATGTTAATAGCGACCTTAATACAAATGATATCTTTTTCCATCATCTTGCGAATGCATGGAAGCAATTTACTCCTTCGGTAAATCTGAAGCCCGGCAGGAAGACCGATATCAAGAAACTTTTAATGCCTCTGACCGGGTTGGTCAGGCTTTATGCCCTCCGGAACGGGATCTCCGGTTTTTCAAGCTTTGAGAGAATAACCGGGCTTTATTCAGGTAACTATTTTGACGTTGGGATGCTGCGTGCCCTGGTAAAGGCATGGAAGGATCTGACCTCAATCCGGCTTAACCATCAGGTTGAATGCATATCTGCAGGACTGGAACCAGACAATTATGTTAATCTCGGGTCGGTGAATAATGAGTTTCAGTGTTATGCCGAACAGGCTGCAGAAACGATAAAAAATCTACTCCTTAAGGCCTCGAATGATTTCTACACAGGGTTAGGCTAGAACTTGTAAACTGTACTTATCAGTATCCTCAGATTGCTAACATTGTTTGTATTTGTTACGGTACCGTCAGCCTTCGTGGTTCCATAGGCGGCTGTTGTGCTTTCTATCTCAGCTGCAAAGCTAAAGCGGTTTTCGGTAAGCGTGACCCTGGGCGAAATCCTGAACAGATGGTCAATATTAGTTCCTCTTCCATAAACCTGACCTTCAATATCATCTTTTGCCCCCAGGTTTTTGCTGTATCCTGCAAACAAACCGAAGGTAACTTTTTTCCCATTGGTGTTGAGGTCGATCCATAAATTTCCTGTATTGAGGTTTGTATATTTTTTCTCTTTAATGCCCGGCGCTATCGTATCTGCAACGGCATAACCTCCGATCATCATCAGGTCTGATCCATTCTGTGCATAGATACCCATTAATGAAATATTCAGAGGTTTGGTTTTCAGTTTCATATTTGCAAACATAGACATGCTTCCGACTGATGCATTTGTTTCGGTATTTGCAGCAGTCTTAAGTTCAGGTCGAAGCTTTTTATAATCTATACCAGCCCATCCTGTAAATACCTTGCCCGCAGGAACACGGATCTGCAGGTCTAACCCTGGTAAAGAACTGTTCCTCATATATTTGTTACTATTACCGTCAGGGCCGGGAGAGGTGAAATCGCGCTGGGAATATGCAGTGAGGGAAAGACTTCCCTGGCCAATTTTCCTTGTAAGCCTTATCTGTGGATTCCTGCTGAATGGAATGAAAGGAGCTCCGGTATTAAAGCTGACGGTTCCCGGAAAACTTTCTGCAGTGAACAGAGGATGCCAGTATTGTCCGGTCAGCAAGGAAATTTTTTCCCAGTCCAGCTTTACATAGGCATGTCTCAGCCTGAAGCCGTTAAGGTCGGCTTCGCTGGTTCCGAAAAATTCTGCCTCGATCGCACCTGAGGTCTTTGCCCCGAAAGCATCAGGCCCTGAAATATCACCCCTTAGACGGGTCTGAATGTTAAGAATATGGAATGATGGGTTTGCGTTCAGGTCGTTCCCGTTTATGTCAGCTAGTACATTGTCGGGATAAAGATAAAAATGTCCTTCCCTCAGGCCGTTGGAAGCGCCTGACTGCCTTGTGTCGTAAAAGATATCTGTCTTGACATATCCTGAAAATTTAATTCCCCATGCAGGATCGGATTCCTGTGAATGTCCGTAAAATCCGGGTATCAGACACAAACTCATTAAGAAGATAATTCTTTTCATCTCATTATTAATTGGTTAATGATAATAAACTCAGCCATTCATTCCATCAATAATAGTTTGAATATTTCATTGCCTGTTTTTATCGGGCGGGAATAACGACTGTATTAAATTTGGTTTTATGGGTTCTCCTCCAAGCAGCACATTCAGATTGCTTTTAGCAGTGCGGTTATCCTTCCACAGCTTAAGCGCCTCCCTGTAGTATGCGAGTGATGAATCGGGCATCATCATATGGCGGTATATGGTGCCTTTATTCGACAGGCTCACTGACAGACGTCTTGGGGTCTCCTGCCGTGCGGAAATAATATTCCGGATCCTTCCCGCGAAGATCTTTTTATAGTTATGACCACGGAAAGCCTCATCATCTTCTTTCATCCAGGGGCTTATCTTTTCAGTAATTTCCGAAATGGAGAGACCGTGCCATTCCCTGATCCAGTTCCTGTAGATGCTTATACTGCTGTCGCAATAGATCATCGATCGGGATAAAAGATATCTTTTTTGAGATTCGGTTATTGATGTATCATACATCGCCTGAAGAAGGAGTGCACTGCATTTATTGTTATAGATCAGCCCCACCTCAAAGGAAGAGCTGTAATCGGGAAGCGATCTGAACACAGAGTAAGCTGAATCCAGCAGACAGAAGGCCTGGTAACTGTTAATTCCTCCTGTAGTTTTATCGTATTCTGCCAGCCAGGTTCTTGCATTCCTTATACGGGGGTCTTCAGACCGGTTAAGGTTCCTGTAATAGAAAAATGCGAACAGCACTGCCAGCAATGAAACTGAGAAGGTGATCGTGAAGATCACCTTCGTACCTTTTGATATTATGAATATATCTCTGAAGCTCATCAGTTATGAACCTGTTCGGCAAGGAACTTCTTGACTTCCAGCGGTGTGGGAGTAGTAAATTTTGATACAATAATATTGACTACAATTGCAAGGGGAGCTCCGATCCATGCAAAATACCAGACGTTCAGCCAGTACGAGATAAATTCCTGACCTGGCAGCCTTCCCCCGCTGAGCCCAACAATAAAGTAGGTAAGAGAGATTGTTGTAACGAGTATTCCTGCAGCGAGCCCGGCCTTTGCCCCGGCTTTATTGGAGCCGCTCCACCATATTCCCAGGAGGAAAAGAGGGAAGATCGTACATGCTGCCATAGAAAATGCCACAGAGACCAGCTGGGCAATAAGGCCTAATTTTAACAATGCAACAACTGTAACGGCCAGAGCCATGATTATAGTTCCGATCCTGGCAACTGACAACTGCTTCTTTGGAGTCGAGTTTGGATTGATGACCCGAACATAAAGATCATGGGAAAAGGCCGATGCACCGGCAACCAGCAATCCGGCTACAGTTGAAAAAGCAGCAGATATTGCACCGGCTGCAAGCAGGCCAACAATGAGTGAATTTACTCCTCCAAGCTGTGCAGTATAAACAACTATTGCATCCTTTGCCAGAACTCCTACATCAGGGCTAGAGGAAAGCAGTTTGCCAAATGCTGCATATCCCGGTGCTGTCCAGTAGACTAAACAAATAAAAAACAATCCCCAGACCACAGACCATCTGGCATCAGTCACTTTTGGCACAACATAGAATCTCTGTATTACATGGGGAAGACCAGCAGTTCCAACCATCAACGAAAAACAGATTGCTAACCACTGAAAGAAGGTAGTCCCTGATGAAGGATCCCAGGGCATGGCAAATTCGGGGCTGGGAACAATTGATAAATCGTGTCCATAAGCATTCACCAGAGCAACACCATCAGAGATGTTCGGAGCAGGGATTCCCTGTACAATATCATTTACTGCTGCACCATATCCTATTTGCGGAAGGAGCCAGAAATAATCAAATTTGAATGTCAGGATGAATACCGGGATAAGGAATGAGACAACAATAATGACATACTGTATCTGCATATTCTTAGTAGCACCTATCATTCCTGAAATGAGGGTATAAAGAAGAACTACAGAGGAACCGATAATTACTGCCCAGGTATAATTAAGACCCAGTATCCACTTGAACATCAGCCCAATACCTCCGAACTGGCCTACGCAATATGCAAAAGATATAAGTATGGTAAATATTGCGCTTACAATCCTGAGATCGCGTGAGTAGTAGCGGTCACCAATAAAATCTGCTGCAGTATATTTACCATATTTTCTTATCTGGGCTGCCATCAGGATCAAAAGAAGTACATAACCTCCGGTCCAGCCGACGACATACGCCAGACCATTGTATCCGAATCCGTACATCATGCCTGCCATTCCCAGTACGGAAGCTGCACTCATCCAATTGGAGGCTATTGCCATCCCCGAACCTACCCTGGAGATTTTTCTGCCGGCAGCATAATAATCGGCAGGATCTTTTGCACGGAAAAAGACCCCAACCAGAACGAAAGTAACCAAAGTTGCTATCAGGATGATTGCCGGGCCGGTTTTAAAGCTTCCTTCAAGCTGTGTCAGGCTTTGAGCCCCCAGATTCATGGCTAAGCCTAAAAATAGACTTAAGGATATAGATATTTTTTTCATGTTCAGTAATGATTTATTCAGAAATGCCTTCTTTATTAAGTCTCCACTCTACCAGTAAATTATATATTAT
>JALONU010000168.1 GCA_025454775.1 Bacteroidales bacterium
ATAAGACGATCAAATGTTATTGTCGACGGACTGGAACACCGAATCACAGGCGAAGGAGACAATGGAGCACCTTACGGCGGCTTCCTTAATATCGGCGATTGTTCATATGTGACGGTCCGGAATACTATCCTGACAGGGCACAAAACGTATGTGACTATAGGTTCTGCAGGAGTTTCTGTTTCAATGGGCACATACGACATCTCCATAAACAGGGCTCTCAATGTGTCATTCGTGAACTGCAGCCAGACCAATGATATCAACGACAGCAGGTACTGGGGGATCCTAGGATCCAATTACTGCAAGAACCTGTTGTACGACAAGTGCACCTTTTCACGCTTCGACGCCCACATGGGAGTGGCAAATGCCACCATCCGCAACTCCACCCTCGGGCACCAGGGGATTAATGCTATTGGCAGCGGCAAATTCATTGTAGAGAACTCAACCATTTTAGGAAGGAATATTATCAACCTGCGTTCCGACTACGGCAGCACCTGGCAGGGAGAATTCCTGATCAGGGACTGTGTCTTCAAACCCGCAAACGGAAGGGCGGTCAGCGCCAGCCTTATAGGCGGATCATATTCCGGGCAGCACGATTTCGGCTACACCTGTTATATGCCGGAACGGATCATCATCGAAAACCTCCGGATCGACGACTCCAATCACCCTGATGATTACAGGGGTCCCGCGATCTTTGGCGATTTCAATTCAAAGAGGAAGGACGAGTCGTACGTGGAGAAATTTCCCTACATAATAACAAAGGAGGTGATTCTCAGGAATGTGACCACTGCCAGCGGGAAGAGCCTTAGACTAAGTGATAATACGTTCATGTTCAGGAATGTGAGTGTGAGGACCGAATAAGGCCTGAACAGGACAAAATAAATCGGTTTTTAAACTAACTTTACCGTAAAATAGCAATACCACAATTGACCGGATCTGCTAAAATGCCTGTACTCTTTCTCGGGCATGGGAGCCCGATGAATGCGATCGTGGAGAATGAATTTGTTGAGGGCTTCCGGAAAACCGGCAGATCAATCCCAAAACCAGATTCCATTCTTTGTGTGTCGGCTCACTGGGAAACACGAGGTACTTTTGTCACAGCTATGGAGAAACCGCGTACCATACACGACTTCAGTGGATTCCCGAAAGCCCTTTACGATGTTCAATACCCGGCACCGGGCAGCCCTGAACTTGCAGGCAGGGTTAAATCGCTGATTACTACAGCCAATATTGGGTCAGACCTGAGCTGGGGCCTCGACCATGGCGCGTGGAGCGTTATAAAGCACCTCTACCCCTATGCGGATGTCCCGGTTATACAAATGAGCCTCGATTATACCCAGTATCCTCAGTATCATTACAACCTGGCAAGGGAACTGGCTCCTTTGAGAACGGAGGGGGTTCTGATCATCGGAAGCGGTAATATGGTCCACAACCTTGGTTTAACAGCCTGGGATAATTTTGATACTGATAATTATGCTTTTGACTGGGCTCTTGAGGCCAGTGAAAAAATGAAGAACTACATACTGAACGGCGACCATAAGAGTCTTATTAACTATCAGTCCCAGGGGAGAGCATATAACCTGGCTATACCAACCCCTGAACATTACCTGCCTCTATTAACTGCCCTGTCATTGAAAGAGGAAAGCGATAGCATTCAGCTTTTTAACGATAAGGCTGTGGCAGGGTCCATTACGATGACCTCCTTAAAAATCGGTTAACGTATCAAACCTCCTTAAAAATCGGTTAACGTATCAAATCTACTTGTTCCTGCAATCAACCCCTCTCGGAGTTTGTCTATTAATTTAAACCTCTTAAGACCTTTATCGTTTCATGAAAAAGTTTACCCTTCTTTTCACAGTACTGATGACTTCCCTGGCCGGTCATGCACAGACGATCGTCTCCGGAAGAATCCTTTCACGTGACAACAGGGAGCCGTTGATAAGTGCCACGGTTTCGGTTCTGAGAGCTGATCTTCCGGATCTGGTGACCGGTACTATAACCAATGAGCAGGGAAGGTTCTCAGTAATGGATTTGTCATCGGGTGAATATGACTTTTCAATAACCAGCATCGGTTATGTCTCTGTAAAACAAAGGATTCTTGTGGGGACGCTGAACAAGGTACTCGACCTGGGAAATATTTTTCTGGAGACGTCAAGCCTGGAGTTAAGCGAGGTGAGTGTTGTAGGACAAAAGCAGTCAGTCTCTTCGGCGCTTGATAAAAAAAGTTATACAGCCGCGAATTTTATTACCGGATCAGCCGGTTCCGTACTGGATATCATTAAAACCCTTCCAGGGGTGGTAATAGACCAGGAAAGCAAGATTATTCTTAGGGGAAGTGATAAGGTTGCAATACTTATTGACGGAAAGCAATCAAGTCTTACAGGCTTTGGATCTCAGAAAGGTCTGGAAAACATTCCGGCATCACAGATTGAAAGCATAGAAATAATCAGTAATCCTTCGGCGAAATATGATGCCGCGGGAATGGCAGGCATCGTAAATATTATATTCAAAAAGTCTTCTGTTGCCGGGTTTACGGGCGATTTCGGACTTACCCCGGGCATCGGCATGATAACCAAAAGGAAAGCAGATCTTCCGACGGGTATGCCAAGCTACGCAGATAACCTGAAAATAACTCCCGCACTTAATCTGAACTATAAAACCAAAAAACTGAATATCTACTGGCAGTCATACCTTATAAGGCAGCGAAGGCTTCCTAACAACGAATTCACCACCCGTTTTTATGACAACGGCGATATTACTGAAAGCCAGGTGGCTGAAAACCGTTCACAGTATCATTACAATCTGAAGCTTGGTCTCGACTGGAATATTGCCTCAAATCAGGTAATTACTCTTTTCGGTCTGTATGACTATGAATGGCACATCGACACCACAAGAGTTTGGTATTTTAGGAATCAGGACTATCAGTCGCCTGTCAGGAAATGGGGATTTTATGAAAGTGAGGGAACCGGGTTTACGAATGTCACGCTGCAGCACAAGTTCAGATTCGAGCAGGCTGGTCATGAGCTGAACTCTCAGTTTCTCTTTACCAAGGGATGGGAGGATGAAACTTATAACCTGAGCCAGGACGGGCCCGAACCGTTTCCTGTTATCAGAACAGATAAAACCCGGGTGCTGGCTCCTGAATATGTGTACCTTCTTTCATCAGACTACATCAAACCTCTTTCCTTCGGCCGCTTTGAAGCGGGATTGTCAGGAAGATGGAGGCATATGCCAATTATATACACTGTAACAAAAGATCCCGCCAATACAGCACTGATCTACAATTTCGGGGACTGGTCAGAGTGGGATGAGATCCTTACAGGCGGATATACAAACCTGATTGCCGAGTTCCCGAAAACAGATATTGAGGCAGGACTTCGTGCCGAGCATACCAGCGTCAGGTACGAGTTTGCGCCCAATCAATATTTTTCAGAAAACCAGTATGATTATTTCAGCCTTTTCCCGAATGTCAGGATCACGCGTAAGGTCAATAAGTCAAATAAAGTTTCATTATTCTATAACCGGCGCATAGACCGTCCCGGAGAAGACATCCTGAGGATATTCCCGAAATATGACGATCCTGAACTTCTGAAAATAGGGAATCCACTTCTCCGGCCACAGTTCACACAGAATATAGAACTTGCACATAAGCTCCTGTGGAAGGATGGTTCATTCTATACATCGCTTTATCATAAGATCATTGATGATTACTATACCCGCATATACATTCAGGATCCTGACCACAATGAAATTACTGTCAAGGCGTACGATAACCTGGGCAGAGCGACCAACTCAGGTGTGGAATTCACTTTTGATCAGCAGATACTGAAACTCTTGAAGCTCTCGGCAAGCGCAAACCTTTACAGGAATAAGATCTTCAGCCATACAGGCCGGATAAATTTCCCGGTTCCGCAACCTTATACTATTGAAGAGAGGATTGATATTCCGGTTTTTGCCAAATTGATAAACCAGTTTAGCCTTCCCCGTAATTTCCTGATCGAAACAACAGGTCAGTATTTCAGTTCCAGAAACATAGGCCAGGGAAGAGAACTATCGAGGTGGGGAGTAGACCTCGGGGTTAAGAAGTCACTTGCCGCGAACAAACTGGAATTAAGCCTGTCTGCAACAGATATTTTCAATACAATGGGTATCCGGCAGGAAATAGACAGTGAAGGATTCAATGTTGAGTACCGGAATTTTTATGAGACCCAGGTCTTTACATTTACCTTCAGGTACAGGTTCTGATATATTAATCCGGCCGGCTCCTACAACCTGAACATGTAGGATATCTTGACAAAGAATCCTCGTTTCATTTCGTGAAGACGGTCGCTTTCAATATAATCCGTTCCGTTCCATTCCCTGTGCTCCGAGAGAAATCCGTACCCGATATGAAATACTGTTCCGGGGATATATGTGAATGATGCAAGAAAGTCGGTGCTGAGCGACTCCCTGAAATCGTTATACTCCAGTATTCCCCTGAAATACAGGTATTTATTAGCCTGGTAGGTTACTTTCAGCCTTGTCAGAAGATAGTCAAAGATCTTTTCCTGGTCCGCTTTTTCGTACAGATCCTGGTAAGTCAGGGTCAGCTGGGTGTGTATTTTTTCTGATGGAAGATATCTTATGTCTCCGGTAAAAGTTTTGCCGTAGGCTTGCGAGAGTCCGGCATAATAAGCTGCGTTTCTCCTGACAAAGGAGAAGGTGCCGTCGAGTTTTGTACCTGCATTACCCGTTAACAGGAACCTGAAACCCGAAGTGTTAAACAGCCTGTTATTGTATACCTCCGTAGAGTAGTTCCCGCCTATGATCGTTCTGACCGATCCTCCAAGGAACCCGGTAAACGTTAAGGAATTATATGTTTCCCAGTTATCGTATATATTATCCCATGTCTGACCGGTAAACAAACCTATATCAAATCTTCTGAAGAACTTTGAATCAGGATACACCCTTGGTGTGACAGATCCTGTTATCATCGTTATGCCCGTTCTTTCGATGTACCCTGTCTGACTTATGAAATAGCTGCTGATATCCTTGGCAGTGATAGCATAATCTATATTTCTCTGCTCTGAATGATAGCTTATCCCGAGTGCATGTCCCGACTTATTATCTATGGCCGCGGCAGTATCGTTTGTATTCGAAAAGAGGGAATGGAATTCGAGAAGGCTCGACTTATTGGTCCTGATATTGGCATCGGCCCCATATACATAGTTATAGCTGTTCTCCCTGAGCACTGAAGTCGCGATCAGTCCGAGGAAACCATCTTCCTTAAGGCTTCGTTTATACCTGAAGACCGGCATGTGTGCAAATCTGCCGTAATTGCCTGTATCCTGCACTGCCACCCTGTCGGCTGCATACAGCAGGGAAATTGAATTCTTCGCGCCGACCTTGCCCGACACCTTTAGCCCCGCCAGCGGATTCACAATGTTCCGTGTATGAACCAGGGCAGCCATGGGATCGAGGCTTGAAGACCCTGCTGAACCTACCTTGAAAGTTTCATTCCCTTCCTGGAAGAAAGGCCTTTTTTCAGGATAGAAAAGCTGGTACCTGAGGTTGACATCAACCTGTCCTGCATCAGCTTCAACCTGGCTGAAATCGGGGTTAACAGTGGCATCAAGGACCAGCTGCGAGGTAATTCCGTATTTTATTGTCAGACCTGCGTCAGGTTTGTTCTCAACTGTTGTCATTTTACCTCCCGATTGTTCTCCCCTGTATGAGTACGTCACGGCCGGAAGTATTTCGAGCAGGGTATAATGCTTTACACCGTCGAAACGAACCGGCTGCATCTGTCCGAAAAAAGCAAATCCTTTGGCAGGATCAAGTTCAGGCCATGAAACATTTGTTGAGAGCCGGCTGACGTAACGTTCGAAGAAAAATGACATCATCACAGGATCCCTGTGTGAGAAGCGAATGCTCTTCAGCGGGAGCTTTATTTCTACAGAGTATCCGTCGGGATTTATCCTGCCTGCGCTATACCAAACGAGGTCCATTCCGATATCTTCGTTGCCGGCTGCGAACCTGGTGTCCATTTGTATGCCGTTGGGGTTCACATAGATGCAGTACAGCGACTGCTGATCGTTGAATGAATCGAAGTTCACGCATACCCAGTCATCTTTCCTGATCTTATCCCTTGAATCTACTGAAGCCCTTATCTTGTCAGGTTCGTTGTCGAGGCACCTGAATGCAAAATAGAGGTTCTCTTCATCATAGGAAAGCCATGCTGTTGTTCCATAGGGTATTTCCTTTCCGAAGTCGGGAATAAATGACCTGAATCCGGTGAAACCGTTCGAGTCGTTCCATACATCCTCATCGAGCACCCCGTCAATTACCGGGGCGACCGTAACTTTCACAGGGATGACCTGATCGGGTGATTTTGCAGCATTGACCGGGTTAAGAAGAAAGAAGAAAAAGGCCGGGAAGCAGAAATATTTAACCATAGGGTCGGTAATTCGTCACCAAAGCTAATATTTTTTTAAATTCCTGACCTTGAACAGGGTGCCTCTATTTTGAAGCGATGATCTGGAACAGCAGGAATGAAACTCCAAGTGTAAAGAGGATATTGAATCCCTGGGCGATCAGGAAGCTGTAAAATGGTTTCCTGTATTCTCTCACTCTCAGGTCGGCAAAACGGGTTTCAAGACCTATGCTCACGAATGCCAGGTTGAACCAGAAGCCGCTGAATGATTTGATAACCTTGCCTGAAGCTTTGGCCGTCTCCGGATTCAGGAAGAAGGAAAATACAACTGATGCCAGTATAAATCCGAGGACGAATTTAGGGAAGCGGTCCCAGATAATTCTCAGCGAGACTTTTTTTCCTCCGTTTTCACCTTTGGTCCTGTATGCCCAGAAGATTGAGATGGCAAATGCAGCCAGCCCCAGAAGGACGTTCTGGGAAAACTTTACGATAGTTGCATATTTAAGTCCTGTCTCTCCGGCAATAGTTCCGGCAGCCACAACAGCTCCGGTAGTATCGATAGTGCCGCCCAGCCAGGCCCCCGTGACCATATCCGACAGGCCCAGCCAATCGGCAAGTGCAGGCATCAGGAGCATCATGGGGATAGCTATAATGAGGACCAGTGAAATTATGAATGACAGTTTCTTCTTATCGCCGTTTATAGCACCGGCTGTTGCAATGGCAGCGGATACACCGCATATCGAAACAGCACTTGCCAGCATTGTTGAGAATTCGTCGTCGATCTTTAGCCTGCGTGAGATCCAGAATGCGAAATACCATACGACAATCACCACGATCACTGCCTGTATGAGTCCGAATGAGCCTGCAACCATTATATCCTTGAATAATATAGTGGCTCCCAGAAGGACGAGTCCTATTTTAACATACAGCTCTGTCAGTACGCCTGACCTGAGCCAGTCGGGAAGTCTGAAGAGGTTGCCTATCAGCAGCCCGATTATGAGTGAAAAGAAAACAGTCTCCAGCCCCAGGTTCTTAAAGCCTGCGAAAGAAGAGAGGAATTGTGCAAGAACGGCCAGCAGGAAGACGGTGAGAAAACCTGTTATGAATTTCTTCGGTGAATCGCCGCTAAGGAAAACGCCGAAAGCTGATAAAAGGCCGAAAATGAAAACGGTGGAGACGACCGAAATCCATAATGATGAAGTACCAATTGTTTCTCCGAGGGCTCCAATTTCTTTCCATCCTGCGCTTCCGCCGAACGCGGGGGTGCTTACTGCATAGCCTGCAATTACAACAAACAGGATGAGGATCATTCCTGCAATTACCGAGGCCCAGTCCTGTCCGATTTTGAGCTTTAATCCCGTTTTTACCTGTTTAACTTCAGTCATAGAATTTTTATTAGTGGGAATTTACGCCGATCAGTATTCATTTCCTTTAGGATGCACAAATATCCAACCTGCTACAAACTTTTTTGTGGGCATAAAATCGTATTTTCTGCTAAGCAATTAGTGAAGAAGGAAAGGAGAGTCGTTCTTCTAATGGCCATATTATCAGGCAATTAAAGTCTGGTCAACAAATTTTTATCTGATGATCAGGATTTCTGCCCCGCCGTTCTCCGTGGTCCGGACAATGATTCTTTATCTATTTTCGTCATAGCTTATTTTAATTCCGGAGGGAAATATTATGGAAATGATGAGAATAACTGGCAGGTCTGGATCTTTCAGAGTCTTATCTGTTTTTTCTACGGTTATATGTTTTCTGATACCGCTTCTTTCAGCAGCACAGGAAGCCGAGACCTTCAAACCAGGAGGAAAACCGGAAGCCAGGATCTTTTCGAGCCTCAATTCAATATTTGCGGATGGTGAGAACCAGAACAGATTTGACCTGACGAGGGCATATTTAGGGTACAGCTACAATTTCTCCAGGAAGCTCAGCGGCCGTATTGTTTACGATGTTGCCGACCCCTCTGTGGGGAAGCTTAAATTCACAGGGATGCTGAAATTTGCCTACCTGAAATTCACGTCAGGAAAATGGACAATCAGTGGTGGAATGATCCCGCTGCCGGAGTATGATGCCAGCGATAGATACAATATCGCATCATGGCTTACTGCAGATCTGACTGTTATGAACGGGGAAGGATATAAGCTGACCGAATCCGATTCTACCTTCAAGGCTGCGGGCGCTATCACTCTTTTCCCGTTAAAAGGGTTTTCGCTGAGAGGTTATTTCGACAACATGGGCAAGGGAGGTATCAACCAGCAGACAGTCCAGGTAATAGCAGCCTGGGAGGGTAAAGGATTTCAGTTTTCGGGAGCCTATAATTACCAGCGTAATCACTCAATTATAAAAGGACAGGATTACCAGGGATTCACCATCAACGGAACGATTCCTGTCGGTGAAAAGATAAGGCTGATCGGCAGGTATGATAACATCTGGTCCGAAGTTGTTGAGAATGAAACGGATCCATGGAATCTTTCAAAAGACGGTCAGCTTTTCCTGGCCGCAGTTGAATTCAGCCTGGCGCAGGGGGTAAGCCTTTCGCCAAACATCCAGGGGTGGAAACCGGCAGATCCTCAATTGCCTTTCGTCACCCGGCTTTCTCTTTCACTTGACCTGAAGTTCTGATCTGAGAAACGTAAACCTTCTTCAGGCGGTATCCGAGGATTATAAGTGTTTTCTGTCAGGAATGAAATAATTATCTCACCTGATAATTATCTTTATATCCGTAACAGATATAGCTTAATTTAAACACATCCAACCTTAAACTTATAGCAACTGATATGAAAAAAGCGTTTTTTTTACTGCTGCTCCTTACAGCATTTGTGCTTCAGGCACAGGTCCCTGCAGTCAGGACAGGACAGGCCCCGGCTCCTGGACAGTTCACAACTGATGAAGATCACAGGAACATGATGGAACAGCTGGGGATAAAAAGCCTGCGCCCCGGTCCCAGCGGGAACGAATCGGCCCCGAACCATGCAAACTACGATGAGTCTGTCGCCAATCCGTATCCCGACATCCCCGGGCTACTTGTACTTAAGAACGGGAAGAAGGTGACAACTCCCGATGACTGGTGGAAAAAACGCCGTCCCGAGATAGTGGTAGACATGTCAAGGGAAGTATACGGACGTCTTCCGGAAAAAATACCTGCTGTAACATGGACCGTCGATGTTTCCGAAAGGGAAATGATTGGTTTCACGCCGGTAATTGCGAAGAAACTCACAGGTCATGTCGATAATTCAGGATGCCCTTCAATCGACGTGAACATTTCGATGGTTCTTGTCACCCCGGCCAATGTAAAAGGCCCGGTCCCGGTGCTGATGATGTTCGGCATGCCGGCACTTCCGGCGCCTGCCCAGCCTAACCGCGATGAGCTTGAGACAATAAACCAGGCTCTGCGAAAACTATTATCAGATGCAGATCCGGAAGTGAAGGAAATCCTTGAGAAATACAAGGCCTATACTCCAATAACAAGATCGACAACCTCCTCACCCTTCGGCGGCGGGGGAGGACAGGCAAATCCTAAT
>JALONU010000169.1 GCA_025454775.1 Bacteroidales bacterium
CCACGATGTGGTAGTAGGCCAGTTTCTTGCGGCCTTTCCTAGCTAATCTGATTTTAACTGCCATTAATTTTTAACGCTTTTTATTTTACCTGTTTTTAATTTGTGGGTGCAAAGATACAAGTAATTATTTACCGGACAAACGGATTGTTTAATAAAAAGAGGCTGAACCTGCCCGGATCAGCCTCCCTTTCGTCAATAAACCATCATCCGTTCTAAGGATTTTTTGTAAACACAAATGCATTGGCTCCCCATGAGCCTTCATCCACGGAGATCTCGAAAACCATGGTATATGTACCATCACAGGTACTGAAAGTGCCTGACCCTTCGTAGGCAATATTATGATAACCCCATGCATCCGAAGCAATTGCCTTACGGGGAGCAGTGACGGCGAAGGTTACTGGATCTATATACATAACCAGCGGACCCAGGTCTTCAACAAGACCCTCCATTTCCTCCAGACCGGAAACATAGATCTTGTAAGGATCGTCAGGATCGGCTGTAAGGGTGATATCCCCCTCGCTGTTCCAGTCTGCCGAAACAGAATGGAAGCTTCCGGTCGACATTGCGGTTGTATACACGCATGCTACCGGAACAACCAGCGGTGTTGACCGTGTTGTCCGTCCATTTGTTGTTACAAGTAACTCAAAGTCAAAGACATCGCCTCTCACTAAATCGTTAAGATCCAGGCCAAGTTTCTGAGCCGCGTTTGCTGCCGTAACTGTTACAACTGCAGGGAATGACGTCAGATCCGTTATAGGAACATCGGCATGATCATTATTGAAGGAACAAATAAGGGTTGCCTTGGGAAGAGTGGTTCCGGGAGCCAGGACAACTGTGAAGTGAACGTATGAGTTCTCAAGGTCATTTACATCGAACACTCCGGGATTAAGTCCGGTTATGCCCGGGACAGCTGCCACACCTCTTTCACCTGCCGGATCCGGGAGCTCCTCGCAACTCACGGAGTACATTATCAGTATCAGGATAAATCCGAATAATTTAATCTTTTTCATTTTCAGTTTCTTTATAAGTAAAACCTTGAATATTAACGGGTTCCGCCTGCCCACCATACCTCCTCGGAGTATACATACGTGCCATCTCCATAGGCATCCCTGATATTGAAGTTGGTAGTGACATCACTTGATCCGTAGGAAAAGCGCTGAGGGAACTGGTTGCCGTTCAATGGATTGTCGAGCTGTATGACATTATTACCCATAGCCTTCAGGCGCCTGTAATCGTTATATGCTTCCATTGCTTCCTCTTCGAAAAATGCAATGTATTTCTGGTTCATTACCTCAGAGATCGGATTTGATGTGAAACGGGGTCTGACTTCAGCTTCAAAATAGGTTTTTGCCTCAGCAGCTGTAAGGCCGATGTTGACTTTACCGAAGGCAGCTGTAATGGCTTTCCGCAGGGCTGTATCGGCCAGAGCCAGGTTTCCTGATCTCACATACGCCTCAGCCTTTAGAAACTCAAGCTCGTGGTAGCTCATCAGATAAGTGGGAGCTGTAATTGTACTGAGTGCAGATATCCCGTAAAAACCCTGAACCTGGTTCGAGGTTCCGTTGGGAGCAAAGTTCAAAGTACCGTCAGAGTCCGGATGGGGTATGAAGAAAACATCATCACGGGGGTCATTTCTGGCAGTAAGCTTATTATGAAGGCTCAGACTTGCCCCATAGTAATCCCTGTCCTGGAACATGCAATAATAAGGACTTTGAGATGTATTCCCATTGTAAATGAACTGTGCCTGTTCACCGGCCGATGTAAAAGACTGGTTAGCAAAGGTAATCACGTCGGCATATGCAGGATCTCTCAATGACAACCGCATACTGTAGCGGGCCTTCAGTCCGTAAGCAAACTTTTTCCAGAGTACCACGTTACCTCCGTACATAAGATCCTGTGCACCCAGCGAAGGGTAAATTGTTGCCTTCCCGAGGTTCTCAATGGCATCGTCGAGCAGATTAGAGACTTCAGCATAGATATCTTCCTGTGTATCGAGAACGGGAGTAAATATTATACCCGGCTGAAGTGCTTCGGTCCATGGTACATCGCCCATTCCATCGGTAAGAAATGCCAGGTTATAGGCAGTAAGTATCTGGGCAATTCCAAGTGTATGGTAGTTGCCTTCTTCCGATCCGCCCTCAGAACATTTCTCACTGACTATTTTCAGGGTGTAGAGATTAGAATAAATCGCGTTCCAGGTATTGTTGTAAGTGGTGGAACTTGAGGGTTGTGAAGATCTGATATCCGCATTGTAGAACTGCCCCCAGGTACCTGCATTATGCTCAATATAAATTGATGCATAAAATGAAAAATCTCCACCGGCAACGCTGAAAGCGCTTGCCGTAATCGCATCAGTGATAATGAGGTTTGACGTCATATCGCTTGGATCATTGACGTTTTTATTGATCTCATCCATGATGGATTCAGAGCAGGAGAACAGAACCAGGCCCAGTACAGTAAAAGTTGAAATATAAAGTACTTTTCTCATGACATTATAAATTAGAAAGTTAAATCAAGGTTAAATCCAAAGGTGGTCGTCTGCGGCACTGTAAATCTTTCGAATGAACCACCCATGTTGGTGTTTCCCTGGCTTGATTCGGGATCAAGGTTGGGAAGAGCGGTCCAGAGAAGAACGTTCCTCATGAAAACAGACAGCCCCAGATTGGCTTTGTTGAAGAGCTTCTTTGCGGGCTGGTATTTCAGCGAGACCTCACGAAGCTTGACAAAAGAATTATCGAAGATATAGTACTCATCAATATTTGTAAGCACGTTAGTATGAAGAAGCTGCAGGGCCAGAGGGTCGTTTGGACCTCCACGTACTATATCATTTGGTGTTCCGTCTCTTTTTACTCCGTCGAAGATGAATGTCGATTCACGGTCCTCAACCCTCGTTGACAGACCATAGTAATCTAGCAGACCATTGCTTCCCGAATACATCTCACCGCCCTGCTTCCATTCAAACAAGGCATTCAGCGACCAGTTCTTATATGACAGATTAGTTCCTCCGCCGAGTATGAAATCAGGTGAGACCTCTCCTATCACATCCGGTTCTCCCTGAAGAGGGAAGCCGTAATTTGGAGATGCGGGATTATCTTCGACTACAATTTTCCCTTCCTCGTTGCGCATGAAAGAGTCTCCGTAAATGACGGGGTAAGTATCACCGATTCCAGCCCTGACCTGTGGCGTTGTGAATCCGCCAATAAAAATGCTTTCGACACCCTCGGCCAGTTCATCAACATAATTGTCGATCTTGGAAAAGTTGAAATTCAGATCCCACTGGAAGCTCTTTGTCGACAGGGGTGTCACGTACAGCACTGCCTCGTGGCTGACTGTATGCACCTTCCCTCCGTTCATTAGAAGAGACGTTATACCTGTTGAACCGGCCAGAGGAACAGAAAAGATCTGATCGACTACATTCTGGTATGAATAGGAATAATCTATGCCAAGTCTGTTCTGGAAGAATTTGAGTTCTGCACCAGCTTCATAGGACCTTGTATTCTGAGGAACAAGATTCGGATCAAACTGGACGTTGTTTGGAATATAAGAGTTAATCCCCCCGATTGGATACTGTATCGGAGAACCTGTCCACCAGCCGCTTCCGTAGAATGGTGTCCCGAAATAGTTCGGTGTATAGGCGCCTGCCTGTCCCACTTCAGCATAACTGAGTCTCACCTTTGCAAATGAGATCCACCTCAGGCTTTTCATTGCATCAATTTCAGAAGCCACGAAACTTAGTGCCACCGACGGATAGAAGAAAGACCTGTTATTGGTAGGCATAGTTGATACCCTGTCGTAGCGGCCGGTCCCTGTCAGGAATAAAATTGACCGGTACTGAAGGGAAAGGCTTCCGAACGTACCGACTGTCCTGTTCTGATTCTGCAGTTCATCGGCAGTGACTATATTTGCATTCCTGATATGAGCCCACCCGCCAAAATTGAACTCTTCTCCATGTTCGGAATAGGTCTTGGTGGAATTGTGGTCAAATTCATTACCCACCAATGCATTTAAGGTCAGATTATTGCTTAGGTTCCAGTCAAGATTTGCGGTTAAAAGTGAGTTTACGGTGAATGATGTTATCCCGTAATTGTCTATCATCCCTGTTGTACCTGCATGGCCATATTCAAAAACGTCCTTAAAGTTGGTGGTATAGGTATCGGCACCGATCTGATAACGTATCTTAAGCATCATCTTCTCGCCAAGTGCGGAATTGAAATTTATATAACCATTACCGAAGAACCTGTCGGTTTTCTCGTTGAAAACAGTATGTTCCGCAGCCCAGTAAGGGTTGTCCCAGCTGCCACCACGGTAATATATCTGTGTATAAACATCACCTGGTACATAATATGGATAATCCTTGAGGTTATAGCTTACCGGAGCTCCGAGTACACCTGCCAGGGCTGCGTCGTTAGCTGTCGGGAGCTTGTCAATATCAGTCTTTGAGAAATTGGCGTTGAACCCTGTTGAGAAGTTTTTTCCCATTTTCCTTTCGGCAGATGCTTTCCCGTTCCAGCGGTCCATTCCCGAAGCAAGAGCAACACCGCTTTGTTTTGTCTGGGTCAACCCGAGAGCAAAATTGCCTGATTCCATGGCCTGGGTAATGGAGACATTGTTCGTTGCGGAATATCCGGTCCTGAAATACCTGTCCCAGTTATTGAAAACCTGTGGTGTGACCCATGTATCCTCAACCTGTCCTGTTGCAAGTTGCGGCACGTAGAATTCACCGGGATGTCCGTTTGCATTCCCCCCGTTGACAGGATCATCGGGAAGGTCGACTATTTTTGGTCCCCAAGATAAAGATGAATTTGGAACATAGACCCCGTTGGTCCCCTGTGCATAGGTGGTCTGATAGTCGGGTGTTCTTGAGACCTTAGAGAAAGCGCTCGTGTGAGATATTGAGACAACCGGTTTCCCAAGGGCATTGTTCCTTCCGCTTTTAGTGGTAATAACAATAACCCCGTTTGAGGCACGTATCCCATAGAGTGCCGCGGCGGCCTGACCTTTAAGAACGTTTACACTTTCAATATCGGCAGGGTTAAGGTCAACGGCGCGGTTAGAAATATCCGAACCTGTCACTCCGGCTCCCACCTGGGTGAAGTTTCCGCCTGTACCTGACTGAATATCAGCAGTTGAAGAGATCGGCATACCGTCTACCACATAGAGGGGTGTGTTATTCCCTGTAAAAGAGCGTGCACCCCGGATGACAATCTGGGAGGAAGCGCCCGGCATTCCGGATGAAGGTTTAATATCTATACCGGATATCTTTCCCTGCATGGCGCCGGCGAGGTCGGTATTCCCGGTCCGCTTTATGACCTCATTCTTCACATCCTGTACGGAATATCCGACAGCCTTCTTCTCTCTTGACACGCCAAGAGCGGTTACAACAACTTCATCAAGACCCTGAATATCGGGTTCCAGTACTACATCAATAACCGACCGGTTGCCGATTTCCACTTCCTGCTTCTTCATTCCTATATAGGAAAAAACAAGTGTGGTTGCCGATTCAGGAACTGCCAGGGTATATTTACCTGCAAGGTCTGTGTTGATCCCCGTTGTTGTTCCTTTGACTGAGACAGAAACACCTATCATCACTCCTTCCCCCGGAATGGAGGATGTCACTGTCCCCGAAATGATTTTTTGCTGGGCTTCTATGTTAAAGGCAAGCCCGCAAAAAACAAAAAGCATTAAGAGAATTTTTCTCATAACATTTGGTTTAGGTTAATTAATAAATACAAGGAATGGCTAGTTCCTTTTACTGTCCATGATGTGGTATGCCCACAATCAAGCAGAATAAAATTAAAACACGATATGTTGATAAATTATCACAATCGACGGATTGCATGATCAGGTTTACATTTGGCACATCCCAGGGAACAGATTTTATTTACGAAGCCTTTTTTTAAGGATCCTGTTAGGTCATTTTATGTATTTTTGTTACCGAAGCAACACCTTATTTTCAGTACCCGGATTATGGCAGGATTTGCACATCTTCATGTTCACACACAATACTCGATACTGGATGGTGCATCAAGCATCCCGAACCTTATTGAAAGGGCAAAGACACTCGGGATGGAAGCCATTGCCATCACCGATCACGGCAACATGTTCGGCGTCAAGGAATTTCACAGCACAGCCGTCAGAAAAGGGATCAGGCCTGTCATTGGCTGCGAGATATATGTGGCAAAAAGGTCGATCTCCGAAACCAATGTTAAGGAAGATCGTTCCGGCGACCATCTTATACTCCTGGCAAAAAACCTGACAGGATACAGGAACCTCATCAAGCTGGTCTCAACTGCCTGGATAAAAGGCTTTTACTATAAGCCGAGAGTCGACAAGGAACTGCTGGCCCGGCACAGAGAAGGCCTTATAGCCTCATCCGCCTGCCTTGCCGGCGAGATACAGGATGAGATACTGAACGGGAGCATGGAAGGCGCCGAAGCAGCCCTCAGAAGCTACACGGACATCTTCGGCGATGACTTCTACCTGGAAGTCATGAGGCATGAGACACACGACCCGGATGCCGACAGAACGGTTTTCCCCCTGCAGCAAAAGGCAGCTGCAGGCCTGCTGAAGCTTTCACGGAAGTTCAACGTTAAACTGATTGCCACAAACGACGTCCATTTCATCAACGAGGAAGATGCCGAGGCCCACGACCGCCTGATCTGCATTAATACAGCCAAGGACATCGACGACCCCGACAGACTCAGGTACACAAGGCAGGAATACCTGAAGTCGGAGGAACAGATGAGGGAGATCTTCAGCGACATGCCCGAGGCTGT
>JALONU010000170.1 GCA_025454775.1 Bacteroidales bacterium
TTCATCATCACAGAATATTATACCAAGGGAGAAGACTCAGGAATGCCTAATATGAGCGGTGCCGGCTGGATAGTCAGGACACAGCGTGACAGGGGGCTTTTCTATCAGAATTACAACCTTGCCCTGCTTGAATCGAAAAATTGTGTGGGATGGCATTATTTCAAGTACCAGGACAACGACCCCACTGCAACGGGAGTTGATCCTTCAAATACTGATTCCAACAAGGGTGTTGTAAACAATTTTTACGAGGTCTGGACACCGATGATGGAACTGATGAAGGAGCTTAACACGCATGTTTACAGTATTATCGAATACTTTGACAATAGAAACTGATGAAAAAACTATTGTTGTTGGCCTGCTTTACCCTGATATTCCATAATTATTTGGAAAGTCAGTCTCTACCTCAAATCAGGGGCTGGAACATACTATCCGACAGTTTTACGGACGATCTTGTAACATTGTCGGCAGCAAATACGTATAATATAAATCACCTTCAGCTTTCCCACGACCTGGTGATGGACCTCCAGGAACTAAGGGACCCCAAACGACAGAAGCTTGTAAATGACCTGATAGCAGAAGCTCACAAGGCAGGCATCGGTGAGGTGGTTGTATGGGACCACGCCCTGTACAATCTTAAATACTACCCCGACCAGTTCAAGACTGGTCCGGCGAATACAATCGACCTTGACAATCCCTCATTCTGGGACTGGTTCAGGTCGGATTACCGGAACCTGATGAGCCTTGTTCCTGATGCCGATGGCGTCGTACTAACATTCATCGAAACCGGAGCCAGGGCAGAAAATCAGCACTCGCTTAAGCTGAAAACCGGTCCGGAGAAGCTCGCCGCTGTGGTGGATGCAGTTGCAGAAGTTGTCTGCGATGAGATGGGGAAACAGTTATATATAAGGACATTCGCGTATACCGACGCTGAATACCTTAATACCATAGGTTGCATTGGCCATATAAGGAACGACAAAGTCAGGCTTATGATGAAGGAGACACCCCACGACTTCTTCCTTACCCATCCAAATGATAAATATGCCGGGACTATAAAGAGGCCTACAATAATGGAATTCGATGCGTGCAATGAATTCAACGGACAGGGTGTGGTGGCAAATACCTGGCCGGAGTATATTATCAGAAGATGGAGCGACCTTATCAAAAGACCCAACGTGATGGGCTATGTCGCGCGCACCGACCGCTATGGCGACACAAGGCTGGTGGGAACCCCAAATGAAATATTGCTCTACACGCTTAAGAGGTATACCGAAGACCAGACCCTGACTGCGGATGAGATCAGGAAGGAATTCATAACAACAAGGTACGGGCAAAAAGCCCTTAAGCCTCTCAGTCCTGCCTTTAAGATGGCATACGAAATTGCGAGCTCATCCTTCTATACCCTGGGAACTAATATGGCAAACCATTCAAAGCTCGACTATGATCCGTACAAATCGAGCTACGGGAGGCATGTTTCAGGGAAGTGGCTCGATCCCCCGGTAGTTAATGTGAAACATAACGTCAACAGGCAGTTCCATTACTGGACAGATGTCATTGAGCATCTTTCACCTGCCAGGTTCAAAACTTCCGACGGACCACTTCTGGAGGAAGCACCCTGGGTTGTTGAAAACAAATGGGTGACGCCCGCAGAAAAGATGAACGAAGAATATCTGCGGTATATAATTGCAGAAAAAAGATACGGAGTGAAGCAGGCAGAGAAAGCTCTGAAACTGGTAACCCGGGCAAAGAAATATATGGATAAGGAATCGTACAACCAGGTTTACAACCTTTTCCTCAGGACACTGATAACAGCCAGGGCATATGAGGCAGCAGCAACTTCCTATTTCGGGTATCGTATCTGGGCACAGGGGGAAATATACAGGACCGAATGGCTCAGGGAAATCATGAATGAGGCTCTCAAAAATCTCCTTATCATTGCAGAAGAGATTGATAATTACAGTGAGAAGGTGCCCCGTGGTCAGTGGAACTGGAGGGGCGATGCTTCGACTTTAAGGGAATACCATGAACTGATAACAAAAACAGGCTGGAAAGAGTATGGGAATGTTGTTTTAAAATAACCCCCCTGCCCCCCTAAAGGGGGGGTCAAACCCAAACAGGACCTAGATAGAATTGGTTTATAGCCCCCCTTTAGAGCCTGTCCCGCGCAGCTTCTGCGAAGCGGGAGGGGTTGGGGGGTCAACAGATCAGGGTTGCTGGGGGGGGCAAAAAGAGCTACTGAATGAAACTACAAATCATGAAATATTTCATTAAGATTGAGCTGATACTGCTCTTATTGATAGTAAGTTCTGTAAGCACCTTCTGTCAGACTCCAACCATAGGACGATCGTGGCAGTATGTTGCTACCAGGATGCCGGCAGAGTGGTACGGATCGGAAGAATCCGTGAAAGTGGCTGAGAACGTCATCCTCTATCAGAGAGATGCCGGTGGCTGGCCTAAGAATACAGCCATGCACAGACCTCTGAGCGATCCGGACAGGGCAAGGATAAAGGACGAAAAGGGTCTCAACGATGCTATCTTCGACAACAGCGCCACCACCACCGAGATGAGGTTTCTTGCCAGGATGTATGCCCGGACCGGGAATCAGGTTTACATGGAGTCCTACATGCGGGGTCTCAGATTCATACTTGATGCACAGTATGAAAACGGCGGCTGGCCGATGTTCTGGCCGCTGCGAAAAGGCTATTATACTCATATCACATTCAACGACAATGCTATAGTCAACATCCTGACCCTGCTCAGGGATATCCTCGACAGTGATCCTGAACTACGAGGTATCACTGAAAAGAAGTATCTCAGGGATATTGGCAGAGCGTACAGGAAAGGCATAGAAGTGATACTCAAGACCCAGATCGTCGTTGACGGTAAGCCGACGGTATGGTGTGCCCAGCACGATGAACATACACTCCTCCCCGCCCCTGCAAGAAGCTACGAGCTCGAATCGTTCAGCGGAGGTGAGTCCGTTGGTATAATATTGTTCCTGATGGAGATCCCGGATCCATCAGCGAAAATCAGAAAGTCTGTCATCGGAGCAGTGGAGTGGCTCGACGCACACCGTCTGAAGAATAGGAGATGGGATTTCTTTACCAATGCCGAAGGACTAAGAGACAGGAGGATAGTCAACGATCCGGAAGCCGGGGATCTATGGGCAAGGTTCTATGACCTGGAGACACAGGAACCATATGTATGCGACCGCGACGGCATAAAAAAGAAATCAATTGAAGAAATAGGCTACGAAAGACGCAACGGTTACAGCTGGTATACAGATGCTCCTGAAGAGGTGTTTAAAAAATATCCTGCATGGGAGGCAAAGTATGTTAAATAATTAGAATTCAAGTGAAGTTACTTTGTGTCACTTCGTGAGGAACTTTGTGATACTTTGTGGTGAATTTTTTATTACCACAAAGTCACACAAAGGTCCCGATAGCTATCGGGAACACAAAGGTTCACAAAGCATTTAAAAGAAAGATATCTGTATGAAGACCGACCGCAGAAATTTCATTAAGACATCAATGGCCGCAGGCTTCGGAACAACTGTTCCTGATTTTTATCCGCAGAAAGATGATCTCAGAATGAAATATTACCATCTGGATGAAATACTTAGGAAGCCCGTTCTGAAGAAGGATCTTTTCAGGGATCCGGTAATCATTGAAAAGGTTGAACTATTAAGACTCGACAATACATTTCTATGCAGGGTGAGGTCGAAAAACGGTGCGGAAGGAATATCCGTAGCCAATAACGACCAGATGAAATCACTTTGGCCTGTTTTCATCAACCGCCTTCAGAATTTTTTCCTTGGTAAGGATGCCCTGGAACTCGAGAAAATACTTGATGAGGTATACGTACACCAGAGCAACTACAAAATGCAGAACCTTGCACTATGGGTTCCCCTTGCCACGATAGAATTTGCCATACTCGACATGCTCGGAATAATTGCGGGAAAGCCTATGGGAGCCCTGATCGGAGAGATCCATAACCGTAATATAGCAGTATACCAGGCTAACGGCGAAAGAGGGATTTCAGCGGAACAGACAATTGAACACCTGGTTAAGGAGGTTAACGAGACAAAAGCCAGGGCTTTGAAATTCAAAGTGGGAGGACGCATGAGCAACAATAAGGAATCTCCTGCCGGCAGAACCGAGAAGCTGATACCCCTGGTCCGAAAAACTTTCGGCGACAAGATGGTAATTTATGCAGACTCGAACGGATCCTATACCACTGATGAAGCTATCAGGATAGGAAGGATAATGGAGGAATACAAAATAGATTTTTATGAGGAACCGGTGCCATTCGACTGGTACGAGGAAACGAAAACTGTTGCTGATGCTCTCAGGGTGCCAATCGCCGGTGGAGAACAGGAACCAAGCCTGCATATGTTCAGGTGGCTGATCGCCAATGATGCAGTTCAGATCGTTCAGCCTGACATGTTTTATTTCGGGGGTATGATAAGGTCGATGAAAGTTGCAAGGATGGCAGAAGCAACGGGTAAGGAATGCACACCTCATATTTCAGGATCGGGTATTGGTTACCTTTATATGATGCACTTCGTTTCAGCGATAGCAAATGCGGGACCTTTCCACGAATTCAAGGGATTCAACAACGAGCTGCCATTTGTATGTGCCACTTCAAAGCTCGAAAGCAATGACGGCGTTGTTGAAGTACCTTCAGGTCCCGGGCTGGGAATTGATGTAGACAAGGCATATATAAACAAGCATAAAATTGTTACATCCTCTTGAAAAAAGAACAGAAACATAATCACAGTGGTCTGATCCCCGGTACGGCTATGCGGTATATATTCTCAGTATCAATCCTGTTCACGGTTTCACTGGTCTGCAACTCACAGACGGGTCAAACAACCACGGACGATTCGGATTCCGGGAAAAGAATCCGTGAATATATTGATACTCTGGAGATTGTTGACACACATGAACATTTCTTCAATCCGGAACTCCTAAGGTCTACTAACTTCCTTGATTTTTCCCTGCTGCTGCAGCAGAACTCCTACGACGGATTCCTTGCTGCCGGTATGCCGACGGAATTATTAAAGAAGTTATATGTTGACCCAACACCCGTGATGGAGAAATGGAAGATCATTGAATCCTACTGGAACAATTCCAATAATACGATAGCAAACAGGATACTACTGAATTCAATTAAAGACCTTTATGATATCCATGATCTTAATGCAGCAACAGTCGAGACACTTTCAGGAAAGATCAGGGCAGCCTATTCGGGCGACTGGTTCAACCACGTTCTGAAAGACCTGTGCAGGTTCAGGTATGTAATTGCAGACGGGGACAACCTGGGTAAAAGGGATGATTATATAAGGTATGTGAAAAGGTTCTCTCCCTGGCTTACCCTGAATACAAAATTCCGTATAGATTCGATTGCAGTCATGCAGGTTGAACCTATTTACACACTTGAAGACTATGTAAAGTCGATGACCAGTGTTTTTGAAGATGCACTTAAGAGGGGGATGGCTGCGGTCAAGATCAACGCTTCATACAAGAGGTCTCTCTACTTCGAGAAGGTGCCTGTTGAAACGGCCAGGAAGGTATTCCGGACGATCATTAACGGCAATGAAGATCTTGTGCTATCGGCAAAAGATGCCTCACCTCTTCAGGATTATATGATGTTCCGGCTACTCGACCTGGCAAAAAAACATAAAGTACCTGTAGCAGTCCACACCGGTATACAGGCAGGATTGAACAATACCCTGGCGTACTCCGATCCGACCCTGTTAATAAATCTCTTCCGTGAATACCCCGATGTGAAATTCGTTCTTTTCCATGGGAGCTATCCGTTTGGAGGAGAAGCTGCCACTATAGTCAGGAACTACCCGAATGTTTATATCGACATGAACTGGACCTGGTCAATATCTCCAACCTACGCCGGGCATTATCTCGATCAATGGCTGGAGGCGGTTCCTGCCTCGAAGATAATGGCTTTCGGAGGCGACCAGCGGTGTGTCGAAAATACTTATGGAAACCTGAAGGTTGCCAAGAAGGTAATTGGCGATGTCCTGACAGCAAAAGTAAGGAGCGGCTATTTCACCGAGAAGGAAGCCTGCAGGATTGCCAGGATGATCCTTCTCGACAACCCGGTCTCATTTTATAATCTCAGGTAGAAAAGAATAGTGCCAGGGAAGTTATTTAATTCTTTCCGGCTTTTCGAAATCCTTTTTCATGTGATAGGGCAGAATCCAAATTTTATCACACTCACTGTTTGTGAAGTAAAGGTGTGACTCGGATATCCGGTCCGGATTACCGTCGGTCCAGAAAGCATAGAAATCCCTGTCAGCATTCAGAGGGCGCCTGACGTAGGAGTTGTTCCATTTACTATCAGATGTGACACTCCTGGATCTTGTCCATGATAAACCGTCATCGTTGCTTATCCAGAGATCCAGTTCACCGCCTGTCCTGTTTTTCTGGGGTCCGGGGCTGGTCGGGGCCAGGATATGCCATTCGCTTCCTTCAACGAATATGGGGCCCATATCGTAATTATGCAATGATTCACAGACCTTGCTGAAGACCCACTTACCTTCCCTCCAGTGAATTACTATCCACTCACGCGGATCACCGGAGGGCCCTGGCCTTGAATCACGGCTGATAAGGGCAAGTATGACCGGGTTTCCCTCTGAGTCGAAATTCAGATCTTTGAGGTAGACAAGCTTCTTTTCGGATGCAAAATCCTTCACCAGGGCAGTTGAACCGATATCGGTGAGAGGTGTATTCACAACATTTCCATTGGTCCGCATATCGACATTTCCACCGGGCAGCCATGAAAAAGCAGTTACCAGCTTATTGCCTGAAACACCGGTTACCTGGTGATGACCACCCATTCCTGCAAGCTTCTTTCCCGGCATCCAGGTCTTGCCGTCGGAGGATGAGGTCCAATACAGTTCCCTGCCCTTCGTGACCCTGGTATGCATAAGCATGAAGCAGCTGTCATTCATCCACCAGGGCTGCGGAAATACGATCTCACCCTCGAACACTTTATCAAAGGAATCAATGGAATAAGGAGCCGAACTCCTGAAGATTATACCCGGCCGCGTTCTTGCCCTTCCGCTGACAAAGATCCAGATAAAACCCTTTGAATCCATTGAAATCGAAGCATTGTCCTGCGGATCGCTCACCCCCATTTTGTCATATACGATCACCGGCCTGGGGACTTTCCTGGTCCTGTGGTCGAAATATGAGACCATAATCTGAAGATGACTCGAATCGGGATGTGAGGTTCCGCTGTAGACAAAGAAGGTTTTGTCGGTCTCTTTCGAATATATTGCAAGAGGTTTATGCTGGGCTGAGAAAGTACCCATCCCACCTGAGTATTTAAATCCATAGTCAAGCATCGGGCCTGACCTGGACCAGAGACCCTTGTAACCATCTGCCCTTCGGTTCTGCGCCGGCAGTCCTGAT
>JALONU010000171.1 GCA_025454775.1 Bacteroidales bacterium
AGTCATCTCCTCAACAGGGAGCCAGCAGTTCCTTGGCTCACCAAGATGTCCTGTTATCGGTAATCCCCTGCTCTTAATGAAACTGACCACAGGATCAAGTCCGGGATCATCGACCATGATGAACTTTCCGTTCCTGTCGCGAAGGACCATCCCGATGTTTTTCCAGATCTTCACTCCTATGGCGCCTGGCTCTGAAAGATCCAACGCAAGATAGTCGATCACCCCCCGGCTCCAGCTTTCCGTACCCCAGCCTGCTGTGTCGAAGAAGAAGGAAGGCTCGAAAAACACCTTCCCCGGATGCTTTTCCGCTGAGGCTGAAGCCAGATCCTGCTGTTCCCTCATGTCTGCGGGAGTTCCATGGTCGACGTTCGGCGTGATAAGGATGAAATTATCGGCAGCGGCAATAGCCTCAAATACACCGTCGCTGCTCCTGATATGTGCATGCGCATCTATCTTTCTTACTGATTTAAAATCGTCTTCAGAATAGTACTGATTACATGCCCCCACGATCAAAGGGATGGCAGTCAACAATAACACTGATCGTTTCATCGGAAAGAAATTTATATGGATTAAAGATAGATAAAAAAGAATCTGTGGTTTTCCAGTCAGGAGTTAAAAATCTCTAAAAGGAAAGGCTGTCCGAAGTGGCAAAGATCCGGGTATTACACCTAATCTGTCAGTCGCCTCAATAGCCTGCCTTCCTGGTCTACTTTACCGGAGAAGACCCCATTATAAATTCAAGGGTTCCACCAGACATTATCTCCTCCCACGAGATATACGTCCTGTCGAGCATATGGCCGTTCAGGCTGACCTCTTTGATATACTTGTTTTCCAACGAAGCCCTGGGTGCTCTGACTGTGAAGAATTTACCGGGTGATACTTCGATCCGGGCCTCTGTAATGAGCGGAGAACCAAACTGGTAATTCAGGTCGCAGGGATTGACAGGATAGAATCCGAGTGCGCTGAAAATGTACCATGCCGACATTTGCCCGCAGTCTTCGTTGCCGCACAATCCTTCAGGGGAATTCGTATACATTGTAGTTTGAATCTGCCTGTTCAGTTCCTGCGTCCTCCATGGTCTTCCCGCATAGTTGAAGAGGAAAGTGGTATGATGACCGGGTTCATTTCCGTGTGCATAGGCACCGATGAGTCCAGAAATGTCAGCAGAAGCCTGCTCTCCTTTTACCCCTTCCTCAACATTGAAAAGCTGTTCGAGTTTATCAGCGAATGGCTTTTCCCCGCCGAGAAGGCTTATCAGACCGTAAACATCGTGAGGTGCGAGCCAGAGGTACTGCCACGCATTCCCTTCTGTATAGTCGCTCCCCTCATGCTTTGAGTATGCCGGGTCAAAGGGTGTTGTCCACTCTCCGTTGCTTAGTTTTCCTCTCATAAAGCCGCTTTCCCTGTCGAAATATTTTTTGTAGTTTTTTGACCTGTTCAGGAAGTAAGCGGCTTCGGACTCCCTTCCAAGTTTCTGTGCCGCAGCTGCAACACACCAGTCATCAATGGCTATCTCCTGTGATTTTGCAACCGACTGCGGGATAAGATCTGCAGGCATGTATCCGAGGGAGTCGTAAAGACCCATGCCGTCGCGGTCGAACATCGATGTTACAATCATCGCCTCGAGGGCAAGATTCCTGTCGAAGTCACCTACATCTTTCATTATTGCTTCCGAGATGACCGGAATTGAATGATTGCCCACCATGCAGAAAGTTTCGTTCCCCTGCAGTTCCCATACTGGCAATAGTCCGGTCTGCCCATAGTGATCAAGCATCGACTTCACCATATCGTTAACACGGTTTGGCTGGGTCAGTGTAAGCAGAGGATGAAGGGCACGGTAAGTGTCCCAGAGTGAGAAGACCGTATAACGGTAATATCCATCAGCTTTCTGAATATCGCCTTTTACCCCCTTGAATTCGCCATTCAGGTCGGAAAAGAGAGCCGGTGCTATCATGGTGTGGTACAGAGCCGTATAAAATACAACTTTTACATCGGGATCAGGGGTTCGGATCCTTATTTTGGAGAGTTCTTTTTCCCAGGCATCAGAGCTTGCTTTTCTCGTTGCATCAAAATCCCACCCGGGCAATGAAGCATCGAGGTTTGCCATTGCATTCTCAATGCTTACCGACGAGATCCCTACTTTTACAAGCAGTTCCCTGCCGTTGAAGCTGAAAACTCCGACACTTCTCCCCTCTCCACCGGCTTCGGAAATCTGTGAACTGATTACCGGTTGTGAAAAGCGTGCTGCAAAATAAACATGCTGATCGGCTGCCCAGCCAGTTGAAAGTCTCATCCCGGTAACCAGTCTTTCATCAGCCAGGTTTATGGTTGTTCTGTAGGGCCTGTCCCAGTTAATGGCAAAACCAAGATTGATAATCAGTGTATTACTTCCTGTCCCCGGGAAGGTATACCTGTGCATCCCGGCCCTTTCGGTGACAGTAAGCTCTGCTTTGATGTCATTGTTGGAAAGTATGACAGAATAGTACCCCGGTTCAGCCTTTTCACTGTCATGGGTATATCTTCCGGCATACCTGTTTACAAAGTCGCTGTTCTTTTCACCTTCCTTAAATTCAACCTCCTTTGTTACCGGCAGGAAGGAGATGTCTGCCAGGTCTCCGATTCCTGTGCCGCTGAGGTGCAGGTGGCTGAAGCCTGCAAGGACAGAATCGGAATAGTGATAGCCGGAACACCAGTCCCAGCCCTGAGTCCCGTTGTCGGGGCTCAGCTGAACCTGGCCGAATGGGTATACTGCTCCCGGGAATGTGTGTCCGTGGTATCCTGTACCGATAAATGGATTAACAAGATCCGTAAGTCTTTCATTCTCCCTGACGGATGAAGAATTGGTGCATGCCGCCATGATCAGCATCAATCCTGCCGGCATCAGTAGATATTTAAGCATCAGAAGTTGTTGATTTTCTTATTTTTTGGGCATTTTAACGTATTTTGCCTCTGTCAGGAAATCGAGGCTCATGTCACAGCTGGTGAACTGGTCGAAGTTGTACTTCTCGACCTCAACCACGCCGTATTTCATGCCTGAGATCCCTGCAGCCGCCCAGATGGCTTCGAAATCCATCATTCCGCTGGCGCCTATCTCCTCCTTGTCCTTTATGTGCCATGATTCGAACCTTCCCGGGTAAAGGTTGAAATAGTCGACAGGGTTCTTTCCGCCGACAACGCACCAGTAAAGGTCAATCTGGAACATAACCTTTGACGGGTCGGTATTCTGAAGCATGAAGTCATACATGATTGTGTCGCCATGAACCGTAGAGAACTCCTTGTCGTGGTTATGATACCCGAAGCGGATGCCTTTCGCATTGCATTTTTCTCCCACTTCGTTGAAATAATCACACCATTTTTTCAGGCTGGCTATGCTTTCGTAGGCAGAACGCCCCATGGAGGGCTGGACTATGTATTTTGCCCCGGCTGCAATGTGAGCATCTATACACTGATCCCACCACGCCATTGTTTCTTCGTAATTGGACGAATCAGGCAGCTGGCGGCTGGTATGGGAACTGAGGATATGCATACCGTTCTTTTCACATAGTGCCTTGAATTCGGCAGGCTTCAGTCCATAGAATTTTCCGTCTCCATAACCTGCAGGTTCAACAAAAGTGTATCCCATCTTACCGACCTTTTCTATGGCAGCCGGAACATCCTTTCCTATGGAATCACGAATTGAATAAAGCTGCAGCCCTATGTCCTTTTTTGGAGTACATGACATAAAGAATGTCGAGAAAATGCCGCTTACAGCCACTAACATAATGATTGTCAGGAGATTTCTTGGTTTCATACAGTTCAGGTTTAAAGTTTTCGAAAGATAATAAAAATTGGAATACCGGCGTAAGGGCGCATAGGCGGGAGGGGGTGATGGGGAGATCGAAGCGAAGTGAAGATTCCGCGGTAGCGGAAGGGCGAGATTGTTAAAAAGAAATAATTATGCGGGAGGCAGTGTTGTTTTGATATTCAGAATTATTTTTGTTGTTTAACTTTGGGATCGTGGTCTTAAAATCTGCAATATGAAATACTGCTCAAGAAAAGTTTTGCTACTGATCATTACAACCCTTGTATCGGGTCATGCTTTCAGCCAGGAAAATAAAGTTCAGACGGGCGTCCTGAATTTCTATCTCGACTGCTGGGAATGTGATTTTGATTTCGTGCGTCAGGAAATGCCCTTTGTATCATTCACCAGAGATCCGCTTGCAGCCGATGTCCACATCCTCGTCACCGAGTCGAATACAGGCAGCGGCGGCGAAAAGTTCTTCCTCAACTTCATAGGAAGGAACGGTCTTAAAGGCACCGATTATGAATACAATGTGACCACTATTGAATCAGACACTGAGGATGAAATCCGAAAAGCTCTTCTTCAGATGCTGAAGATAGGGATACTGCAATATTATTCAAAGACGGATTTCGTTGACAGGCTGAACCTGGATATTAAGGAATCGGAGAACAGGAAGGCCGACGATCTTATCATCGACAGGTGGAACAAATGGGTATTCAGCATCCAGGCAGGAGGCGATATACAGCTTGAAAAGAGCCAGAGCGGAATGGACCTTGGAACATCAGTCAATGCAAGGAAAATTACAGAAGAATGGAAAACCAACTTCGATGCCTACTACTCCTCTGAACAGGAAAAGTACACTGACGACGACAGCACCATAACCAACAAGCAGCACCGGACGGAGATGTCGGCGTACTTTGTAAAGAGCCTGAATGAAAAATGGTCGACAGGAGTATTCGCCACATATACTTCAATGAACTATATCAATACACGGAACAAGACGGGTGTGGCGCTCGGCATCGAGTATAACATATTCCCATGGAAAGAATGCAACAGGAGGGTGTTTGCAATACAGTATTGGGCAGGGTTGAATGTCATGGATTACTATGAAAGAACAATATACGACAAGCTGAATGAAACACTTTTTTCCGAAGGCCTGGAAGTCAACCTTGAATTGATCCAGCCCTGGGGAGAGGTCAGACTGGGTTTGGAAGGTAGACATTATTTCCATGACTTCTCAAAGAATAGGCTCTCACTTGAGTCCGATTTTTCAATACGGATAACAAAGAACCTAAGCATATTCTGCGAACTTCAGACCGATATTGTCCATGACCAGCTGTATCTCTCAGCCAGCGAGCTCAGCCGTGATGACATACTTCTTGAGCGCCGGAAGCTGGCCACGACCTATGAAATAAGCAGCGAGCTTGGCATCAGGTTCACCTTCGGCTCTATATATAATAATATCGTTAACGAAAGATTCTGAAAACTGTATATGACTCATACAGACCGCTCCTACGGAGCTAAAAAGGTTCTTTGTTGTGTTTTTCTACAAACAGTTCGCGCCCATGGCGCTAAAGAGGCAAAGCCTGGTTTCATCTGCGTAGCAGCTGCATGGTTATAGAATGTAATATGTTATTATCCTGAGCCGCATAGCGGCGTACTGCTGGTAGAAAAGTGATTATATAAATCGTTACCCTGAGCCGCATAGCGGCGTACTGTTAGAAGTTGAAAAAAAATGCGTTGAATATTTATATAAGAGCAATGAAATATATATTCTATTTTTTAACTGTATTCCTCATTTCAACTTCATTTTACACTTTCCAGAAGAAAGAGAACAATTATATTACTGTTGAGGCCCGGCGGAGGATCTATCACCCTGACGGAACCACAACCTATACTGCATACGAACCTTTCCGGACAAGAACTGTTGATTTGCTTTCAGGCTATAATCCTGGACCAAAAGCCGAAAAACACGGCAAATATGGGGGACGTATAAATCATCGGGTTAAGTCTGCCGGCTTCTTCCGAACCGAAAAAATCGGCGACAGGTGGTGGTGTGTCGATCCGGAGGGTTACCTTTATTTCAATGTAGCCCTTAACAGCATCAGCATGGGCGGTTCGGAAAGGAACAAGCAGACTTTAGAAGAAAAATTCGGAACACCAGGGAAATGGATGTCTGAGACTATAAAGATGCTGCAGGATAATGGATTCAACTGCGCCGGTTCCTGGTCCGACTATAAGGCTGTGATCGAAGCAAATAAAAAATCTGATAAACCTTTTGCATATACGATTAACCTGAACTTCATGAACAGCTATGGAAGGGAACGCGGTGGTACATATCAGCAGCCGGGACATACAGGCTACCCCGGTGATGCAATATTTGTCTTCGATCCGGGCTGGGAAGCTTTCTGCGACAGACATGCACGACAGGCAGCTTTTTATAAGGACGATCCCGCACTCTTCGGTTATTTCTCGGATAATGAGATGCCCTTCAGATTCAAATCTCTTGATAACTACCTGGCACTGCCGGAAACAGATCCGGGACATATTGCCGCAGCAGAATGGGTTAAAGACCAGGGAATTACGATAGACAAGATCACAGACATCCACAGGGAGAAATTCATGGCCCTGGTGGCTGAGAAGTACTTCTCCGTTGTTTCATCAGCGCTGAAAAAGTATGATCCCAATCACATGTATATTGGTGCAAGGTTTTACAGCAATGAAAAAAACTATCCTGAATTCATGAAAACCGCAGGCAGATATGTCGATATAATCTCCAATAATTATTACGGCAAATGGACACCCGATTCGACAGACATGGCAAACTGGGCTGAATGGTCCGGCAAGCCCTTCATCATCACAGAATATTATACCAAGGGAGAAGACTCAGGAATGCCTAATATG
>JALONU010000172.1 GCA_025454775.1 Bacteroidales bacterium
AATCAAAGGCTGGTATTTTCGATTATACAGGGTCTGACCAGGGCAGTAATTTTTCAGGGTTTCAGCATAACCTTGAATACAGCCAGAGGGCGCTTACAAACGTTTTGCTTGACGGAAAACATAATTTCGGAGGATCTGCCTGGGAACTGGTATGGAAGTTGTCTCCTACAATTTCTACCATAAAGGACCCTGATGCACGCTTTGTCAGGTACGTTACTGACAACTCCGATTTCAGGATCAATACGGAGTCAGGCTTCCCTGAAAGAATATGGAGAGATCTTTCAGAAACAAATATTGTCGGATTGGTTCATGTTTCAAGGGAATTCAGGTTCAGGGGAGAAAAGGCGAAATTCAATTTCGGTGGTTCTTATGGTTACAAGGAACGGGATTTCGTCATCCGCAAGTTCATGCTTAATATCAGGAATGTACCCTTAACGGGTGACCCAGATGAATTATTCAGGAGTGATAACCTGTGGCCTCTAAACGGAACAGACTATGCAAGCGGAACAACTTATGAGGCTGGATTCATCCCGTCCAATCCGAACCAGTTCAATTCCAGCTCAAACAACGCAGCAGGCTACATCTCGGCGGAACTGCCCCTTTTCAAGGGTTTGAGAGCTGTCGGGGGAGTCAGGATGGAAAAGTACAGCCAGCGTTATACCGGTCAGAACCAGCTGGGCACGATTGTCCTGGACAATGAGAAAGTTATCGACGACCTCGGATTTTTCCCATCGCTGAACCTTATCTACAGTGTCAGCAAAAGCCAGAATATAAGGTTGTCCTATGCAAAAACAATTGCGCGGCCTTCGTTCAAGGAACTTTCATACGCAGAAATAGTTGACCCTCTCAGCGGACGCACATTTGTTGGAGGCATGTTCAGGGATGCTGATGACATTGCCGGACGGGAATACTGGGATGGAAACCTGGAAAGCTCTGATATACATAATCTTGACCTCCGATGGGAAATGTTCCTTAAAGACGGACAGATGGTTTCACTCAGCGGATTCTATAAATATTTTTTCAACCCAATAGAAATAGTCCAGTATGCCACTCAGACGGGGACCTTTCAGCCCAGGAACGTTGGCGACGGACAGGTTCTGGGTGCTGAGCTTGAATTCAGGCAGAACCTCACGCTGATATCTGAGTCCCTTAAGAATCTGAGCATTACCTCCAATATTTCAGTTACCAGTTCAAGAATCGAGCTGAGTCTCACAGAATATTATTCAAGGATAGAGAACGCAAGGACAGGCGAGAAAATTGATAACTACCGCGAGATGGCAGGCCAGGCACCCTGGATAATAAACAGCGGGATATCCTATGCCGGAGGAGAAAAAGGATTCTGGTCTGGCTTCGAGGCCGGTTTGTATTACAACGTTCAGGGAATGACACTTCAGTATGTCGGTATTGCGGATCGTCCTGATATCTATACCCTTCCGTTTCACAGCCTGAATTTCACCACAAGCAAATCCTTCGGAAAGGAGAAAAAGTTCCAGGTCGGGTTTAAGATCGATAATCTGCTAAATGATAAGAAAGAGTCTGTTTTCAGGTCTTTCAATCCAACGGACCAGTTCTTCACAAAGCTGGAGCCGGGAATAACTTACCATCTGAAACTGAGTTATGCGCTGTTTTAGAAGGTAATTCTGCATAATTGACTGAAAATGCCCGTTGGTCTGATGGTTACAGGATCCGGCGGGCATTTGACTATATTAAAATAAAATTAGTCTACCTTTGCATACGGCTTTTAAACATAAGTAAATAAGGCTTTCAGAATGGATCACGACAGAAAAAGAATCCTCATTATTGACGACGAAGAAGATCTCTGCGAGATCCTTCAGTACAATCTGGAAAACGCCGGTTATGAAACTGAAGTAGCTCATTCTTCCGAGGAGGCGATAAAAAGAAAAATAAGCGCCTTTGACCTGATACTTCTTGACGTTATGATGGGTGCAATGTCGGGTTTCAGGTTTGCTGATAAGCTGCGGAACGAGCTGAAAATAAATGTTCCGATAATATTTCTCACTGCAAAAGACACTGAAAACGATATTCTTACCGGATTCAGTCTGGGAGCCGACGATTACATTCCAAAGCCGTTCTCTGTTAATGAATTAACAGCACGCGTCAAAGCTGTCCTGAAAAGATCCGGTAAGGAAAAGAACAAAATCCAGCAGGTCCTGAGATTCGGAGATATACAACTTGACACTTCCAGAAAAAGACTGCTGATAAATGACGAAAGGATTGAGCTCACGAGGAAAGAATACGAGATTCTTAAGCTGCTGCTGGAAAACCAGTCGAAGGTTTTTTCAAGAGAAGATATCCTGACCATGGTATGGGGCAACGAGGTAATTGTCACCGACAGAACAGTTGACGTGAATATAACGAGGTTGAGGTCAAAGCTGGGGAATCACGGACAGTTTATCAGGAACAAATCGGGGTATGGCTATTACTTTGAATTCTGAAACAGGAGGGACCGTTAATGTTGTCAAGGAATAAATTCCGCAATAATCTACTGTTCTTCTATACTGCGATTTTCGTTGTCGTTGCCATCCTTATCATCACCTACCAGTATAACAGGGAAAAGGAATACAGGATTTCCACTCTGAACGATGAGCTTTACAATATTACAAGGATCGTTGATAATTATTTCTTAATAAATAACATATCTGAGTCCAACAATTACCGCCTCCTTGATTCCCTTTACAGGCTTCTGCCACAGGAGAATCTCCGTATTTCCATCATAGACTCAACCGGCAGGGTTCTCTATGACAGCTCCGTTCAGGAATATGAGAATATGGAAAACCACATCAGACGGCCAGAGATAATTGAGTCAGCCATATCAGGCTACGGTACAGCAGTAAGAAAATCAGGAACAACCGGTCAGCGTTACTATTATTATGCTAAGTCCTTTCCCGGATATTATATAAGGGCGGCACTTGTATATGATATTAATGTCTCGAACTTTATGAGGGCAAACCTGAGGTTCCTGTTTATGCTGCTGCTCTTCTTCCTGATAGTGGGAGTGGTATTGTTCATAGTAACGAACAAATTCGGTGAATCAGTCACAAGGCTTAAGGATTTTGCAATAAGCGTCACCCACAATGAACCGTACAGGACTGACTTCCCACGGAATGAACTGGGCATTATCGGATCGGAAATACTGGACATCTACAATGATCTCCTGGCTGCAAAGAATGAACTTGCAATTGAAAAGGAGAAGCTTTCGAATCACCTGAATGCCCTCAATGAAGGAATCGCTTTTTTCTCCCCTGATAAGAAAATCAATTTCAACAATGATCATTTCATCCAACTGATGAACATGATCTCGGGTGATCTAAGGATATTCTCATCCAGTTTCTTTGATATCCCTGAATTCAGCGAGATCAGGGACTTTATCGACAGACATTCGGAAACAGGAACGATCGGAAGGGAAATACCGATGACAGAATACCAGATCAGCAAGGATGGGAGGTTTTTCAGGGTTCAGTGCGTGATCTTCAACGACAGCAGCTTCGAGGTGATACTCAGCGATGTGACAAAGATGAGCAAGAATAAGCTTATCAAGCAGCAGATGACCTCCAACATTGCTCATGAGCTGAAGACCCCTGTATCTTCCATAAAAGGTTACATCGAAACCCTGCTGAATGATAATGAGATAGATCCGAAGAAGAAAAAATATTTCCTCGAGAAAGCTCTGGCTCAGACCGACAGGCTCACCGGTCTGATAAATGACATCTCGGTGCTGAACAAGATAGAGGAGGCCGGGGCATCATTCCTTCCTGAGAAGGTGAAGATCAGGAAAGTTGTTAAGGAGGTGATGGATAATTTCATATCAGCCATCGAATCGAGGCAGATGTCGGTTGAAATAGATGTTGATGAGAAAGTAGCAGTAAAGGGTAACAAATCATTGATACTTTCTGTTTTCCAGAATCTTATGGAGAACTCTATCAATTATGCGGGGGATGGTACTACTGTCAGGATCCTGGTCTATAATGAGGATAAGAAATTCTACCATTTCTCCTTCTCCGACAATGGCGTAGGCATTCCGCAGGAACACATAGGCCGTGTTTTTGAGCGGTTCTACAGGGTTGATTCAGGAAGATCGAGAAAGAGCGGAGGCACGGGGCTTGGTCTTGCCATCGTGAAAAACGCGGTGATGCTGCACCGGGGAGAGATACTTGTCAGAAATAAGACAGGAGGAGGAACGGAATTCCTTTTTTCACTGCCCAGATACTGATACCCGCCTGCTAAAATATCACATTGAATATGTAATACATACCGGCTCCTATGAGGGCCGATACAGGTATTGTGAGCAGCCAGGCAATGAATATCTTACCTGAGACCCCCCACTTGACAGCGGTAAGTCGCTTTGTTGCTCCTACACCCATAATAGATCCTGTGATCGTATGGGTTGTACTGACAGGGATACCAAAATGCGTCGTACCAAAAAGAGTAAGTGCGCCTGCAGTCTCAGCACAGAAGCCTTCAAAAGGTTTAAGCTTGGTGATCCTCTGCCCCATGGTCTTAACTATCCTCCATCCTCCGAAGAGGGTTCCCAGCGCTATTGCTGCATGACAGGAAAGTACAATCCACAGGTCGATCGGAGCATCACTCGATATTTTCCCTGCAGCGATGAGAGCAACCCAGATTATACCCATTGATTTCTGTGCATCGTTGCCTCCATGGCCCAGGCTGAATGCGGAAGCAGAGACAAGCTGTAATCTCCGGAACCACTTGTCAACCCCTGAGGGAGTTCCCTTCTTTACAAGGTATATAACCAATATTGAAATTATATACGACATAATCATCCCCAGGAGAGGAGCTAAAACAATGAAAACGGCAATTTTCATAACTCCTGAATAGATAACTGCATTAAAACCGCTCCCCGCAATTGCTGCCCCAACCAGTCCTCCAACCAGCGTATGCGAGGAACTCGACGGGATTCCCTTCCACCAGGTTATAAGATTCCAGATGATCGCAGCGACAACTGCGGCTGCAATTAGATTCATGGTAACTATTTCCTGGTTTATAACCCCTTTCCCTATTGTCTTTGCCACATCGAGCTCGAATACCAGGAAGGCCACGAAATTGAACGTTGCTGCAAGCAGCACGGCGCTGAAAGGCGACAGCACTTTTGTGGATACAATTGTAGCTATCGAATTGGCCGAATCGTGAAACCCGTTTATGAAGTCAAAGATCAGTACGAGGGTAATAACTATTATCAGGAATGTCATCAGTAAGTAAAATAGATATTAATATCAATTCAGCCACTGCAAAATTACACTGACTCTGGAAAAAAGCAGGATGCATATTGTTACAATATTGTTACAAATTCAGGCCACGGGAACCTGGCGCTACAATATTAAATATCAGCATCATACTTCAGTAAATAGTCAAAATATTACCAACCCCGAGCTCAACATAACCGTCTCCGTAAGCCTCCCGGAACATTTTTATCTGCCTGTCGCCTGTACAATGGGTAGCCCCTACCTTTACAACACCCAGTGTCTTCATTTCAGATATTATTTTCATGATTTCTTCATCTGATTTATCCATCAGGTGAAAGCCTCCGAACACCATGAAAATGTTCTTGCCGAAATCGGTTCTGATTTTCCCGAGCATATCTACTATCCCCGGGTGCGAGCATCCGGTCATCACTACCAGTCCCTTCCTGGTATCCATAACCAGCGCCTGCTCGGGTATCGGACCTTCGAATTCCCCTGAAGTGTACAGGTTCCTGCATATCAAAGCCGGAGTTTTTACCAGTATAGGCTCCAGTTTGAGGTCAGTCAGAGTATTCTTGTACTTATTTGAAAAAGAATACGGTATGAGCACAGGTATATTATTTTTCATTCCGGTAAAAGCAGGCACCCCTCCTGTGTGATCGCCGTGTTCGTGAGACAGGACCAGGAAATCAATCCTGTTTTCATCAATTATCATTTTCCTGAAATTGGATACAAAGATTTCAGGTTGCGTTCCTGTATCAAAAAGTACCTCCTTTTCGAGGCCTTCAATATATATTGAATAACCCCAGTCTTCCTTCAGATCTTTGTTGTACAGATAGTTGTCATAAATAACCTTAACCTCGACCGGTTTTTCTATCCCGCTTGAAGCAGACACTCCTGCTTTCGGGGATGCTGTTTCAAGGTATTTGTATTCCTGTCCGCAGGCTTGCCCGATCGCGGTAAAGGCAAGGGTCAACAAAATAACAATGTAAGTTTTCATTCCTGTATTTTGAATTTCTTCACCTGTTATGTGAGTATATAAAGTCATTAGATTCCGGTTAATTTAGGAGATTCTTCGCTTCGCTCAGAATGACAATTACTTAGGGGATTCTTGAGAAAGGGGAGGGTGGTTGGCAGCTGCGCCGCCAACCACCCTCCCCTTATAAACACAACAATCTGTCATTCTGAGCGAAACGAAGTGAAGCGAAGAATCTTATTATCATATCACAGATTTTCCGGTCAATAGTGATATAAAGTTACCCATTAATTTGATAAACACAGATGACCCGGCAGGTATGTAAGACAAGATTGGCTCAATAAATGGCAGGTTCGTATCACTGAAATCCGGGCCGTAATTATCAAATACAGACGTAAGCAAAATTTGTATTCGTCAAATTATGACTGTTTAATCCCTTTAGTTGCCCCTAAACCGTTATTTTTGGA
>JALONU010000173.1 GCA_025454775.1 Bacteroidales bacterium
TGCTCAAATTCAGGAGAATTTACATAGTTGATATATTTCTCGCATCCGGAACCAAACAGGATTATAATCAGGAGGAAAAATATTAACAATCTGTACCTCATTTTCAGAATTTAAATGAATAGGAGAATGACGGAATTACCGGGAAAAGGCTTACCTGTTTCAACCTGGTATATGACCGGCCATACGCCGAATGATATTCGATATCGTAGAAAAAAGGATTCTTGCGGTTATAAACATTATATACTGAGATCTCCCATATCCTTTCACCCCATTTCTTTTCCTTGTGAAACTGTATTCCCAGGTCGAGCCTGTGATATGGCGCCATCCTGTAATTATTCTTCTGGCCGTACTCCTTGACATTAAAAGGCTGATTGTCGTTATTAAAGTAAATATCAGCATACTCAGGTGCAGAGTATATTGATACGGGCATGGTTACGGCATTACCTGTGCCATAGACCCAGGTCCCCGAGAGCGTAATATGATCATTTATCCTGTAGGTTCCGACCAGGGAGATATCATGCCTTCTGTCATAACGTGCATAGAATTTCTTTCCGAAATTCAGGGAATCAAATTGCATCTGCGTCCACGAAAGAGTGTAGCCGATCCAACCGTTGAACCTGCCCTCTTTTTTCTGTACCAGGAATTCAAGGCCGTAAGACCATCCCTGACCTGAAGTGACATTGTCTTCCCAGCTTATGCCTTCTCCTGTCGCAGCTTCTTCAATCTGAATGAATGTAGCTCCTTCCTTGTATCCGATTACACTATTCATTTTCTTGTAATATCCTTCAAATGAGACTGATATCTCCGGTACAGAGAAGTCCTTCACAGCACCCAGGGCCACCTGCCTTGACTGCTGAGGCTTGACCCTGTCGGTGGTAGGCACCCACAGGTCGGTGGGAAGGCTTATCCCCGTGTTTGATATCATGTGGATATATTGGTTCATTGAGGCATATGAGGCTTTGATGGCATAATCTCCTCCAAGGTTCAATGCTGCAGACAGCCGCGGCTCAAAAAAATGATACTGTTCCCTGCTTGCAAGAAAATGGCTGAAACGAACGCCGCCGTTGATCTTAAGATTTGTGAAAGGCTTCCAGGTATCCTCGAAGTAAATCCCCGATTCAAGACCATCAGTCTGTTCTTTCTGTTTCTTGTTGACATTGAGGGGCTTATCTATCTCAATAAAAACATAGGGTGTGAATCGGTGCTGTATCGTGACAGCTCCTGCCTTTATCCAGTGGGATGGCGAAGGCAGGTAATCAATATCAAACTTAAGTGACAGGTCCCTTATGCCTGAATAGTATTCGGCAAAATAGTTTTCGTTATTAACCTGGTCCTTCATCTCATAGGAAATCCCGAACCGGTAATCGCTGAAAACAGCAGAGGTGTTTGCGAAGAGTTTGCTGCTGAACAGGTGATTCCAGCGTAATGTTGCCGTTGCATTTCCCCAGTTAAGGGAAGCCTTCTCATCATAACCCTCACTGTATTTTGCATGAAACTTATCTTTCCCGAAATATCCGCTCAGGTACAGTTTGTTCTTTCTTCCGAAGTCGTAATTGACTTTTGCATTGAGATCGTAGAAATAATACCCGGCGTCAGTCTCTTCCGTCGCTTTCAGAATCGGGGAAAGTATCACATCGGCATAGGTCCTGCGGCCTGACAGCAGAATCGATGACTTGTTTTTCGCAAGCGGCCCCTCGAGCGTCAGCCTTGATGAGATCAGCCCTATTCCTCCTTCACCGTGCCACTCTTCCTTATTTCCTTCCTTCATGTTCATTTCCAGGACTGATGAAAGACGTCCGCCATACCGTGCAGGAAAACCTCCCTTTGTAAGTTCAATGCTCTTCAGGGCATCTCCGTTGAAGAGTGAGAAGAAACCGAAGAGGTGGGAAGCATTATATACGATTGCATCATCAAGGATTATCAGGTTCTGATCCGGGCCGCCGCCCCTTACATAGAGGCCGCTGCTGCCTTCGGATCCCTTCTGAACCCCCGGCATCAGCTGCAGCACTTTCATTACATCTTTCTCCCCCAGCAGGGATGGTATGTTCTTTACCTGTGCCACCGGAACACTCATCGTGCTCATCCGGGCCGATTCACTCAGCCTTTCAGTTCTTTCCGCTGTTACCTTAACTTCATCGAGCATCACATTCGACCTCAGGTCGAAGTTCAGTTCTTCATCCCTGTGAAGGGTGATTGTCTTTGTTTCCGGTCTGAAGCCTACATAGGAGGCTGTGATCATGACAGAATCTGCTTCGGGGAGGGTGAGCGAGTAGAACCCGTAATTGTTTGTTATGGTACCTGTTCTGTGGTCGGAAAGATAAATGTTAACCCCGATGAGAAGCTCCCCGCTTCCTGATTCACGTACGAAACCGGAAATGGTATGCTTGCTCGTGACCTGTCCGTTCAGCAGGAAGGGAACAAGAATAGTAAACATCAGCACCGGTAGAAATCTTCTTATTCTGGTTACAAAGCTTGGAGAGGACTTGACAGACAGGATCACATTTATGACATTTCAGATGATTAAAATTACAAAATATATTTAACTTGCACCTGCATTTAATGATATGCTTCTGATACTTAAATACCGGTTCAACTGGCAACGTCTGGGTCGCCGTCTTTATTGCTGCCTGATGTTTTATTCCAGCAATTAACACAGGTTACTCGCTGAGTTAATCTGTCTTTTCCCTCGGGTCTTCGGTCTTCAGTCTTCAATCTTCAATCTTCGGTCTTCTAATGAAAGGTCTGATCTTCAGCATAAAACGCTACTCGGTCCATGATGGTCCCGGCATCAGGGTGACATTCTTCATGAAGGGTTGTCCGCTTTCATGCTGGTGGTGCCATAATCCGGAGGGGATATCACCTTCTCAGGAGACCGTTGAGAAAGTGCAGAAAGCAGGAGGAAAGGAGTTCAGGACACTTGAGAATGTCGGCAGGTATATCACTCCGGCGGATGTCCTTGCCGTACTTGAAAAGGAGAAGATATTCATTGCTGAGTCGGGAGGAGGAGTGACTTTCTCAGGGGGTGAACCACTGACACAACCGGAATTCCTCATCGAGGCGCTGAAGAGATGCAAGGCAGGGGGTTACCATACCGCCGTTGATACATCCGGATACTCAGATACCGTGACTTTAGGGAAGATAATTCCTTTTACGGACCTTTTCCTCTTCGACCTCAAACACCTGGTCTCCGAACAACACCTGAAATATACCGGAGTTTCGAATGAGCTGCCGGTAGGAAATCTTCATTTTATAATTGAAAGCGGTAAGGAGGTCTGGCTGAGGATACCCGTAATACCGGGTATAAATGATGACCACGGGCATCTTGAAATGCTGAAAGACTTTATCTCGGGTGTCGGAAACGGCAGACTGAAGAAGATTAACCTGCTGCCGTATCACAGGATCGGCACATCGAAGTACAAAAGGTTCGGCCTTCCTTACCGGATGCAGAATACGGCATCACCGACACCGGCAAGGATGAAGGAACTGAAAGCTTACTTTGAAGAAACAGGTATAAAAGTTAAGATTGGTGGATAGAGAAGTCTTTGTGCACTTTGTGGGCACTTCGTGATCCTTTGTGGTAAAAGTTCAACCACAAAGGAGCCCAAAGGAAACACAAAGTATCACAAAGGAAATTCATAAAAAATAATAGTAAATGATACTATCAGAAAGAATTAAAAGATTACGTGAGCAGAGCCTCAACGCAGTTGAAAAGCTTTCCCCTGAAAGGGCGCAGCTTATCACTCAATTCTATAAAAGTGATGAAGCAAGAGGCCTCTCTGCGGCTGTCCTCAGGGCGAAGGCATTTGAATATCTCCTGAGAAACAAGAAGTTATACATCGGCGATGTAGAGCTTATAGTCGGAGAAAGAGGTCCGGCTCCAAAGGAGACTCCGACATATCCTGAGATAAGCCTGCACTCACTCGACGACCTGGATCTTCTTGACAGGAGGGAAAAGGTCTCCTTTAAGGTGGACGCTGAAGTCAGAAAGATCTATGAAAGTGAGATTATCCCCTACTGGCAGGGCAAGAGCAACCGTGACAGGATCATGAACCTGATGACCCCGGAATGGAAGAATGCTTACAAGGCCGGCGTTTTCACCGAGTTCCAGGAACAAAGGGCTATGGGGCACACAGTACTCGGGTATAAGATGTACAGAACAGGTTTTCTTGCGATTAAAGAAGAAATAGAAGAAAGCAGATCGAAGCTCGACTGGATGAGGGACGAGGAAGCTTTCGCTAAAAACGAGGAACTGACTGCCATGTCGATAGCTTGCGACGCCATAATCATGTATGCGAACAGGTATGCAGATAAGCTTCAGTCAATGGCCGGAAGTGAAAAGGATCCTGCCAGGAAGAAGGAGCTTGAAAAGATGGCTGAGGTATGCAGGAGGGTTCCTGCAAATGCTCCGGCAACTGTTCACGAAATGCTTCAGCATTACTGGTTTATACATCTTGGAGTGATAACAGAGCTTAACCCATGGGATTCCTTCAATCCGGGCAGGCTCGATCAGCATCTGTACCAGGTATATTCAGAGGAGAAGAAGAAGGGTACACTTCCGGATGAGGAGCTTTATGACCTTCTTGGCTGCTTCTGGGTGAAATTTAATAATCATCCTGCACCTCCGAAAATGGGAGTTACTGCCTCCGAAAGCAGTACCTATACGGATTTCTGCCTTATAAACCTGGGGGGAGTGAAACCAGACGGCACTGATGCTGTCAACGAAATGACCTATATCCTGCTCGATGTGATCCGGGAAATGAGGATACTGCAGCCCAGTTCGATGGTACAGATAAGTAAAAAGAATCCTGATCTTTTCATCCACAAGGCTCTCGACATTATAAAGACAGGATTCGGCCAGCCTTCGTGCTTCAATACCGAGGCAATAATCCAGGAGTTGCTCCGGCAGGGGAAAAGCATCGTCGATGCCCGGAACGGAGGAGCATCAGGATGTGTGGAAACAGGGGCTTTTGGTACGGAAGCCTACTGGCTGACAGGATACTTCAATCTGCCCAAGGTGCTGGAACTGACACTCAGCAATGGTTTCGACAAGCTGACCAATACACAGGTAGGTCTTAAAACGGGATTTGCATCTGATTATACAGGCTTTGACGACCTGATGAATGCATTCAAAGCCCAGCTGCAATACCTGATCGATATTAAGATCAGGGGTAATAACGTTATAATGAAGACATTCGCAAACTGGCTGCCTGCTCCCTTCCTTTCACTGCTTGTTGAAGACTGCATCAGCAATGGAAAGGATTACAACTGCGGAGGTGCCAGGTACAATACAACTTATATCCAGGGTGTCGGACTGGGAAGCATAACCGATATGCTGACATCTATAAGATACAACATCTACGACAATAAGAAACTGACGTGGAAGGAGCTTCTTAATGCCACTGAAAGGGATTTTAAAGGTTTTGAACAGGTTCAGCATGACCTGATATACGAAACTCCCAGGTATGGCAATGACGATGACTACGCCGATCATCATGCTGTTTCGGTGTTCGAGATGTATTATGATGCTGTAAATGGTAAGCCTGATTCAAGGGGCGGGATCCATAGGATAAACATGCTTCCGACGACCTGTCATGTCTACTTCGGCAGCGTTATAGGTGCCACAGCTGATGGCCGCAATGCTTTCAAGCCCCTGTCGGAAGGTATATCTCCCAGCCAGGGTGCTGACAGCCAGGGGCCCACAGCTGTTATCAGGTCGGCATCAAAGATCGATCATCTTCGTACGGGTGGTACACTTCTGAACCAGAAATTCTCTCCCCAGTTCTTTGAGGATGAGGATAGCTATAACTGCCTTACATCACTTATCCGGTCCTACTTTGCAATGGATGGTCATCACATACAATTCAATGTTGTCAGCGCCGAAACATTGCGCGATGCCCAGAAACACCCCGAGCTACACCGTGACCTGATTGTAAGGGTAGCCGGTTACAGTGATTATTTCAACGACCTTGGCGAGGATCTTCAGAATGAGATCATTCTGAGGACGGAGCATGAAGGTGCTTGACCCCCTTTAGGGGGTGGTCCCGCCTCTGGCGGGACCGGGGGTATCGATTACTTCTTCTGCTTATCCTTGAATTCATTGAACACCGAGGTTGCTGTGGCAACCACTCCGGCGATATCTGAAAGGTTGGAAGGCAGGATCATGGTGTTGTTGGTTTTTGCCAGCAGCCCGAATGCGTTAAGATATTGTTCTGCAATCCTGAGGTTCACGGCGTTCAGGCCGTTTTCCTCGGAAATTGCTTTCGATATGGCTCTCAGCCCGTTTGCAGTTGCATTGGCAACCTGTTCGATCTCGGATGCACGCCCGGCTGCTTCGTTGATGCGCCTCATCTTTTCGCCTTCCGATTTCAGGATGTATTCCTGCTTATCACCTTCTGCAACATTGATTTTTGCCATCTTGGTGCCTTCCGATTCAGCAATGACAGCTCTCTTCTCCCTTTCGGCCCTCATTTGTTTTTCCATTGCATCGCGTATGCTCTGGGGGGGAGAAATGTTCTTTACTTCATAGCGTGTAACCTTGACACCCCATGGTTCGCTTGCCTTGTCGACAGCTTCAACAATGGAGACGTTTATGGTTTCCCTTTCCTCAAACGTTCTGTCGAGTTCAAGTTTTCCGATTATGCTCCTCATCGTTGTC
>JALONU010000028.1 GCA_025454775.1 Bacteroidales bacterium
CCTGTTACAAATTATGATCGCAACATTCTCGACCACTCGGTCAGCAACGTTTCCGACACCTACGGGGAGATCCTGTATAACAGGGGAAGGTATCTTCTGAGAAAGGGATTGATGAGCCAGTCGAAACCGGTGCCTGACAATGAGGTAGTGACAACTGCCTTCCGGAAGGAGGACATCAGGGTGCTGCACAAGGCCGACAGCGTAGAAAGGATCAGACAGTGGCTCCTCGAGGAGGACAGGAAGCGGAGGGACACTCTTACAAAGCCGCTGTATGAATACTACCTTACCAATGAACCGATAGATATCAACCATTATATTTTTGAAAAGGAGAAGCAGAACTATTACGAACAGCTGTGGAGGAAGGATTACATGGATATTGACCTCGACACGGGAGAGCTGGATCTTCCTGCGGTGAGGATATATCAGACATCCTTCTACAACAATTACCTGGTCAGCCAGATCGATTTCAGCTTCCTTAACAATTTCTACCAGGTTTACAGTTCGGGGGCACCCTACTATAATCCCGGTATCAACGGTCTTATGAGGTTTGGGATCATCGACCTTTTCGAGGATTACAGGGTTACGGGCGGGATCAGGCTGTCGGGCAATTTCGACAGCAACGAATACCTTGTAAGCGTTGAAAACCTGAAGGGTAAGTTCGACAAGCAGCTCATTTTCCACAGGCTGGCTTTCTTCAGCTCCAATGACACCTCATATTTCAAAACACATACCCATAACATCTATCTCTCTTACTCCAAACCAATAAACCCTGCCCTTTCGCTCAAAGGCACCCTGTCCTACAGGTACGACAGGCATGTTCAGCTGCCGACAGACATGGCCACCCTTACCAGCGGAAGCACGTCGCGCCACTGGGCAAGCCTCAAGGGAGAAGTGATCTACGACAATACAAGGAAAAGGCTTATCAACATATACTACGGAACAAGGTTCAAGATATTCGGTGAATATTACAGGGAGCTGACTGAAAGGAAATCCGACATGTTTGTTGTCGGGGCCGATTTCAGGACCTACACCAAGATACACCGCGAACTTATCTGGGCCAACCGATTTGCAGCAAGCTCCTCGTGGGGTCCCACAAAACTTGTCTATTTCCTGGGAGGCGTCGACAACTGGATGGGTTACTTCTTCAGTAAATACACTATGTTTGACCAGTCAATTCCCGTAAACCCTGAAAATAATTACGGTTTTCAGGCCCTTGCCACAAACATGAGGGGGTTCAGCCAGAATGTCAGGAACGGCAACAACTTCATGCTTTTCAACAGCGAGCTCAGATGGCCGGTGGTGAGGTATCTGGCAGGTCATCCCCTGAAATCCAATTTCCTCAACAGTCTTCAGGTTGTTGGTTTTGGAGATATAGGAACAGCATGGTCGGGGGTTTCTCCCTGGTCGGGTGAAAATGCCTACGATAATGAAACGTATGAGAGCGGGCCGGTCAAAGTTACACTTGATTCGAACAGGGAACCAATTGTGGCAGGATTCGGGTTCGGGGCAAGGGCCCAGCTCATGGGATATTTTGTAAGGGCAGACTGGGCATGGGGAATTGAGAACAATTACATACTGCCGAAGATGTTCTACCTATCCTTCAGCCTGGATTTTTAGCGGACTTCCTGTTCTGGCATTATTATTGTTTATTGAAAAGGTAAAATTTTATAATTTGAATATCAGTAAACAAACAGAAAATGTAATTGATTTTCTTCGTATACCCCGGCCCCAAGGGGAGCGAAGAAAATCAATTTACTCCCCCCTCGCCTTCGCGTAGCCGCTTCGGCGGAGCAAGGTTGGGGATGGGGTAAATAAATTGATTTTCAAGCGATCAACGAATGTATGTTAATGATTCCAGATACTATTTTTTAATTTTGAAAAAAAAGGATAAATTTGTGCGATTAAAGAACAACTAAAAATCACAGACATGGCTTACAAAATCAACGAAGATTGCACTGCATGCGGCACCTGCATCGATGAATGCCCCGTTGAGGCAATTTCCGAGGGCGACATCTACAAAATCAATCCGGACATCTGCACCGACTGTGGTGCATGTGCGGATGTATGCCCGGTTGAGGCAATTCACCCTGCATAACACTGCAATTATTAATTTTTACCGGGACGCCGCTCTGACAAGCGGCGTTTCTTTTTCAGCGCGGATCATATTTAGCACCATCCAGGAAAGCCTGCACATCGTTCATCAGCATCATTTCCGATAGTGACACATCCCTGTTCTTCTCCATGAACGACTCGATTATCCTGAACCCTATCCATACTGCAGCCCTTCCGGGTGATTCGCCGGTGAAATAACTTGTGAAAGGAGCTTCGCCTACAAGTTTCCTGATCGTGAACTGGTCGCTGCTGAACAACAGGTCGTTCTTCAAAAGGTAATCCCACATCTGATCCTCATTGTTAAGGCAGAACCTCATCTGTTCTGCTGTAAAGCCGTAGAGAAGCGTGTCACTTTTTTCAGGAAGCATGCATTTCTGAAAATACTTCAGCTTTCCCTCATGGATCATTTCTGCGAGAACATTGTCCTTACCGTATCCCATTTCCTCAAAATCCCACAACTTGACGCCCCACGCATACATACAATCGGGTACTATATTGTAATCATTCATCCTTGCCGCAAGGTATCCGTATATTTCCAGCCTCGGATAATATTCGCAATCACGGCCAAGGTACCTGTCGAGGCTCACTCCCAGCACCGAGTCAGCTGTTATGATGCTTCTGTTGAATCCGGTGATACAGGTAAAGACGGCAGGAATGCTGTTTTCCGGAAAATAATGCCTGTAATACCTGAAAGCTTTTTCCAGGTCCTCCTCTATAACCCACAGATCGGGATATGCCTTTTCCACCTTTGTAAAAACCTCGTTATTCAGCTTGTCGGTGCAGAAGGCTGTAAGATAATCACCAAACAATGAATCGGTAGTTTCCCCCGTTTTAATTACGTAGCTGAAATACCTGAGGAACTCCCCGTATTTCCTGATGATCCCCGGAAGGGAATCCTTAAGCAGGGCAGGATCGGTTCTGAATAGGTCGTTCTCCAGGCGTTTGATCTCAATGTCAACCTTCTCACGGGCAATGTTTACCCTGTACCTGTCGCGGTTGCAGGCAACAAGCAGGGGAAGAACCATAAAAAGCAGAAGTGAAAAGACAAACCGGCTTCTCATAACGCACCAATTTTGGGAGTTCTAAAATAAAACAACTTAAGTTAATATTTGTAATTTCGCAGGATTATGATAAAGAAAATCTTTCAGGCAAAAATGAGTTCACGCAACATGTCCCTTTTGAAATCAGTCACCCTTCCGTTGCTTGCGGTGATGCTGCTCCTCCCCGCCCGTCTGGATTCCCAGCGGCCGGGAATAAAGGCTTTCGGAGAGCCACTTGTCTTTGGAGTTCATGCAGATCCGGTTATAAGCTGGTTCTCTTCAGACATAGATTCGGTAAGGAACGACGGAGCAAGGTCGGGCATCAACTTCGGAATTACCATTTACAGGTTCTTCGGGCCAAATTACGCGATATCAACTGGGTTGAACCTTATAAGCACGGGAGGAAGGCTTGTGACAAGGGACACAACCACCTTCGACCTGACCTCCGGGGTAGATCCTACTGTCCCGGGCAATACGGCTATAGTCTATAAGATCCAGTATTTGTCCATACCCATCGGCCTTAAGCTTCAGACCAACCAGATAGGTTATGTGACGATATTCGTCGACCTGGGTCTTGATCCCAAAATCGTTATCGGCGGCAAGGTTGATATTGATGACCTTGAGAACCAGAAAGCTCCCGGTGAGATCAAGAACTTCAATATTTCATACCATGCGCTGGCAGGGATCGAATATGGCATAGGAGGCAATACTGCTGTAGTGCTAGGTATAGGGTTTGACAACAACTTCGCCGATATCACCAAGGATTATGATCAGATCCCCTTCAACCAGCCGGCAGACAAGATCTCCCATAAAATGCTTTCGATAAGGCTGGGAGTCAATTTTTAAAACATCCTGGTAATGAGGATCTCCATAGCACAGATAAACTACCACATCGGTAATTTCGAAAGGAACAGGGAACTCATTATCGAAGCCATCAGAAAGGCAAGGGCTGAGAAAGCCGACATAGTGATCTTTTCGGAACTTTCCGTTTCAGGATATCCGCCTCTCGACCTGCTCGACAGAATAGATTTCATCGAAAAATGCAGGACCACTGTAAATGAGATCGCGGCTGAATGCAGGGGCATTGCCGCAATCGTGGGCTCGCCAACAGTGAATCCGAACACGAGCGGAAAAAAGCTCTACAACACCGCCCTCGTCCTTTCGGAGGGTAAAGTCATCTTTTCCGCTAACAAGGCGCTGCTTCCCACCTATGACATTTTCGACGAATACAGGTATTTCGAGCCTGAAAAGAAATTCCCGGTATTTGAGTTCAGGGGCTTACGTCTGGCCATTACAATCTGTGAGGATCTCTGGGATGAACAGCATTTTGACAATGAATTCGAAAAGCGCAGGCTGTACACAATCTCCCCCATGGAAGAGCTGGCAAAGCAGAATCCAGGCCTGGTGATCAACATCTCGGCTTCACCCTTCTCGTGGTCAAAAACGGGACCAAAAGCTGAGATCTTCAAGGCAAAAGCACGTAAGTTCGGCATCCCCGTCATCCAGGTGAATCAGACGGGCGCAAACACCGAGCTCATTTTCGACGGGGCATCGATGATCATCAGCAGCAAAGGTGAGATTTGGAAGAGGCTGCCTTTTTTTGAAGAAGCATTCTTTACCTTCACCACCGATGAACTAATGGAAGGTTCAGATGCTGAAGGAGATGCCAGGACAGAGCCTGTGGAGCTCATTCACAAGGCACTGGTTACCGGGATAAGGGATTATTTCACAAAAACCGGGTTCAAAAAATTCATACTGGGGCTTTCGGGAGGAATAGACTCTGCGCTTACCCTGGCACTGGCAGTCGAAGCCCTGGGAAGGGAGAATGCATGGGCAGTATTGATGCCATCGCGCTATTCCTCGGAACATTCGGTAACAGATGCCAGAGCACTGTCGGAAACCCTGGGCGTGAAGTATGACATTATAAGCATAGAAAAACCCTTCAGCGCCTTCGGTGAGATCCTAGGTCCTGTATTCGAAGGACTTAAAAGTGATGTTACCGAGGAGAACATACAGGCCCGGGTCAGGGCCGTTATCCTGATGGCATTGTCGAACAAATTCGGATGCATCCTACTGAACACCTCAAACAAGAGCGAGGCTGCCGTCGGCTACGGTACCCTGTATGGAGACATGGCAGGAGGCCTTTCAGTGCTTGGAGATGTATACAAAACGGATATTTACAGGCTCGCTGCCTGGATAAACAGGGAGAGGGAGATAATTCCTTCAGGCACGATAAGCAAACCGCCCTCAGCAGAACTGAGGCCGGACCAGCTTGATACAGACTCCCTGCCCGACTACCGGATCCTCGACGCCATTCTGTACCAGTACATAGACCTTCAGAAGCCTGCAGAAAGAATAAGCGGAGAAGGTATCGACCGGGCAATGGTCGACAGGGTTATCAGGATGATCAATAGCAATGAATACAAGAGATACCAGGCACCTCCGGTGCTGCGGATATCTTCAAAATCGTTCGGCGACGGAAGAAGGATGCCGCTTGTTGCACGGTACTGATCTTATATCATTCCCTGAAAAAAACCCTTTTCACCCTGGCGGGTATTGAAGTAAGTATCTCGTAGGGGATAGTCTGGCATTTCGAAGCAAGCTCCTCGATGTGGATGTTATCGCCGAAAATCTCAACGTCGTCCCCTTCTGCAGCACCGGTGCCGGTGATATCGATCATACACATATCCATGCAGATGCTTCCTATTATCTTAACACGCCTGTTCCTGACCAGCATCTCTCCGTTCCGGTTACCAAGCTTCCGGTTCAGGCCGTCGGCATATCCGACTGGTACTATACCAATGATACGTTCATGCCCGGCTGAGTCCTTACATCCGTATCCTACGGGTTCGCCTGCAGGTATTTTCTTTACCTGTGATATTTTTGTCCTGAACCTGCCGGCAGGTTTCAGGCTGAGCCCGTCCAGGCTGCAGGCCCCGTAAATGCCTATTCCGGGGCGGACCATTTCGAACTGGTATTCCGGGAAGCGGACTATGGCAGCGGAATTACAGATATGCCTCAGCACCGGGTAACCCAGTGTTTTGCTGATCTTCTCAGCCGCTTCTGTAAACAAAAGGGCCTGGCGGCGGGTAAAGGAATCCAGTGAAGGATCTTCGCTGGCGGCAAAGTGGGAGAATATCGTGGCTGCCTTCAGTGATTCAGATGAGGCAATCGTCAATGCAAGGTCATCAATTTCATCAGGCATGAATCCCAGCCGGTGCATTCCTGTATCTATTTTAATATGCACCGGGTAATGTACCAGTCCGTTCCTCGAAGCAGTAGCAACAAATTTTTTCAGGGAAGAAGTGCTATAGATCACCGGTTCGAGATTATACCTGATCATGACATCGAGGGAAGATGGATCAGGATTCATGACCATAACCGGAAGGGCAACACCGGCCTCTCTCAGTTCCACACCCTCATCGGCATAGGCAACGCCGAGCCAGCTGACACGGTGGTATTCGAGAAGTGCGGCAATCTCCGAGGGCCCTGCACCATATGCAAAAGCCTTCACCATTGCCATGATCCGTGTGCCAGGATTCAGAAAACGCCTGAATTCGTTGAGGTTGTGCGAGATGGCATCAAGGTTGACTTCAAGCATGGTCTGATGCACCTGCTGTTCCAGGAGCTTGCCTATTTTTTCGAATTCAAAGCGGCGGGCGCCTTTCAGAAGTATCGCTTCGCCTGAAAAATCGGAGGGATTAAAATGATGTATAAACTCCTCTGTCGAATAGAAGAATGCGGAACCGCGGCTGAAAAGGTTGCTGCATGAAAAAAGTGACGGCCCTATCCCGATAAACCTGTTTATGCCTGCCCTTCTTATTCCTTCAGCAACTTCGCCGTAAAGATCCTTCATATCCCTTCCGCTTTGAACGAAGTCGGAAAGTATAAGCGTTGTCTTGCGTCCGTTCTGGGTTTTAATGTATTCCAATGCCATTCCCAGGGAGCCGGGGTCAGAATTATAATAGTCCTCTATCAGGAGGCAGTTCCTGATGCCGTTACGGATCTCCATCCTCATGGCAACGGAGACAAGTGAGGAAAGTCCTTTCCTTATAATGCCGGGGCTGATATCCAGGGCAAGGCATACCGAAGCTGCCGTAATTGCATTCTCGACCGAAGCCCTGTCGTTGAATGGTATGGTAAACTCATGATAATGACCCTGATATGTCATCCCGATCTCCGTTCCGGCTTCCGGAGAACTCTTTTTCGTGACCCTGATTGCGGCATCTTCGCTTTCGAAGGACCAGTCGATCAGGCCTGTTTTAACTTTCCTGCTTTCAGTCAACAGCCTGTGAATTATCTCCTGGTCGCCGGAATAAATAATCGTGCCTGTATTTTTAAAGAGCTTCAGCTTCTCCCTGGCTTTGGCTTCGTTTCCGGAAAAATTTTCGCTGTGAGCATCCCCTATATTGGTTATCACGCCAATATCGGGCCTGATGATCCTTTCCAGTTTTTCCATTTCGCCCGGTATGGAGATGCCTGCTTCGAAAATGCCAAGTCTGAACTTGTCGCTTAATTTCCATACTGAAAGGGGCACCCCTATCTGCGAGTTGTAGCTCCTGGGGCTTCTTATCACGGGCATTGCAAGCCCGATAATGTCGGCGAGCCACTCTTTCACAACTGTTTTTCCGGCGCTTCCGGTAACTGCCACAACCGGCGATCTGAACTGTTCACGTTTATGGGAGGCCAGATCGTGAAGAGCCTTTATTGAATCCCTGACTTCGATAAAGGCTGCATCGGGATAGTCTGACTGCCTGTCGGGAAGTCTTTCCACGATAAAAATCCTGATGCCCTTGCCATAGAGGGTATCAACGAACTGATGTCCGTCGTGGTTCTTACCCCTGATGGCAACAAATGCCTGGCCTTCCGTATAGCTCAGCTGGCGGCTGTCAGTAACGATATCACTGAACTTCAGTTCCGGGCTGCCCGTAAGTTTTCCCCCTGTTATTGCCGAGATTTCAAAGCTTGTCATTTTGGAGCCTGATGATCCTTTTGTTCTCTGGTGATCCTGTTATAGCAATCCCTGCACAGCGGGGCATATTTGTCCTTTTCGCCGAGAACCACCTGCTGGTCCTCGTCCGACTTCCTGAAAGAATACTGGGCAAGGTTCCCGCAATGAACGCAGATTGCATGAACTTTTGTCACGAACTCAGCAATGGACAGAAGGTCAGGTATGGGACCAAAGGGTTTGCCCATGAAATCCATGTCGAGGCCGGCAACCACAACCCTTACTCCGTTGTCGGCCAGCTGGTTGCATACATCCACGAGGGATTTGTCGAAAAACTGTGCTTCATCGATCCCGACAACATTCACGTCGCCGGCAAGCAGCAGTATCGCCGTAGCATGTTCCACAGGTGTTGACTGAATTGACTTATCATCGTGCGACACCACCCTGGTTTCCGAATATCTTATGTCGAGTGAAGGCTTGAATATCTCAACCTTAAGGCCGGCAAACATAGCCCTGCGAAGCCGGCGAATCAGCTCCTCGGTCTTTCCCGAGAACATCGATCCCGTTATGACTTCGACCGATCCTCTTCTGCGGCCGGCCCCGTTTGAATTCTCCAGAAATTCCATCCTTAATTAATCGCTGTGGGAGGGCACCAAATTGTGTATCTGTTCCGTTATCAGAGCGGATTATTATTTACTTTTGCAAAATAAGGAATTTGGTTCGTTTTATTCATATAAAAAATGGATTTCAGCAAAACATTGGATTTAATAGTGAGGGACCTGCAGGAGGCGCTTGAGATCATCGACGATTTCAGGAACTATCCTGACGTACCAGCCATACAGGTGGAGCTGGCAAAGGCAAAATGCAGGAATGCGGCTGAGGTTATTGCTCTTTTGAAGACGACCCCTTTCGCTGCCACCTCCGGCGAGCCTTCTGTGGCCAGAAAAGCTGCGGAAGCTGAAAGAAGACGGAAGACAGAAGCTGGAAGCAAGGGGACGGAAGCCGGCAGCAAAAAGACGGAAGCTGGAAGCACGAAGACGGAAGCTGGCAGCACTAAGAAAGAAGTTGAGGAAAACGCGGAAATAATCCATCAGGCCGGGATACTGGCGGATACGTTCGGAACGGTATCAGACAGCCTGAATGAAAAGCTTGGTGGCCTGCGTGCTGACGACAATGTTCCGGATTATCTCAGGGGCAAGCCTCTGACCAGTCTGAAGGAGGCCATCGGCATAAATGACAGGTTCCTCTTTATCAGGGAGTTGTTCGGGGGAAATGCTGAATCGTACAGCCTGGCTATTTCGAAACTGGATGAGGCATCCTGCCTTTCGGATGCCAGAGCCCTGTTTACAGATTTCACTCATGGCAAGGCTGAGAGCGAAGCCGCAAAGCAGCTTTTCGACCTCGTCAAACGCAAATACCCGGGCGATGAGTAAACTCTATCTGGTTCCCACTCCCATCGGGAATCTCGGGGATATGACATTCCGTGCAGTAGAGGTTCTTAAAAGCGTCAACCTCATACTTGCCGAGGATACCCGCCAGACAGCAAGGCTGCTAAACCACTTCAACATAAAGTCAGCACTTCAGTCGCATCATATGTACAATGAGCACCGGAGTGTTGAGGCTGTATGCGAAAGGATCCTTGCCGGCGAAACCGTGGCTCTTGTCACAGACGCCGGAACACCCGGCATTTCGGATCCGGGATTTCTCATTGTTCGGGAGAGCATCCGAAAGGGCATAACCGTGGAAACGCTTCCGGGTCCGACAGCACTTATACCTGCGCTTGTCAATTCGGGGCTTCCCTGTGAAAGGTTCTGCTTCGAAGGCTTCCTTCCTCCGAAAAAAGGCAGGAATAAAAGAATGGCTGCACTTGCAGAAGAAACCCGTACGATGGTATTCTATGAATCGCCTTTCAGGCTTGTAAAAACCCTTGAAGAACTTGCCGGCATTCTGGGACCAGAGAGAGAGGCTTGTGTGTCGAGAGAACTAAGCAAGATCTACGAGGAAAACCTCAGGGGAACGCTCTCTTCTCTCGCCGCTCATTACGGTGGCAAGGCGCCCAAAGGGGAAATTGTAATAGTGGTAGCAGGGAAAAAAGATTAGGATGCTGAAAAAACTCTTGACTCTGGTTTTATTGCTGCCGGCTGTTTCAGGTCTTCATGCCCAGGTACTCAGGGGAAGGATCACCAATGAGGCAGGGGAACCGGTTCAGTATGCAACAATCTACATACAGGAACTGAGACAGGGAACCACGGCCAATACAAAGGGAGATTATGAGCTCAGGCTTGCTCCGGGAAAATACCAGGTCCAGTTCCAGAGCCTGGGGTACGGTCCTGTTATCAGCACCATTACCATTGCCGGTCAGCCGGTGGTCAGGGACGTTGTTCTTCCGCTCCAGTACTATATGATTCCTGAAGTCAGGATCACAGCCACCGGTGAGGATCCGGCCTACGGAATAATGAGAAAGACAATAGGGATGGCGCCCTACTACCTTAATTATATAAGCTATTACAAGGCTGATGTGTACCTTAAGGGGAATGTAATTGTGAACAAGATCCCGAAGCTCTACCAGAAAGCAATGAATGCCGAAGCAAAGAGAGCTGAGAAGGAAGGTGAAAAGAGTTTAAGGATAAGGGAAGGGGATGTTTACCTGATGGAGTCGTTCAACGAGATAGAATTCACGGCCCCGGATAAATATGTCCAGAAGGTATTGTCTTTCAACAGCACATTCCCGGAGTCGGAGGATAATGTCTCACCCATGGACTTCATTAATGCAAGCTTCTATCAGCCGATAATTGCCGACATTGCCATCTCTCCTCTTTCCCCCCAGGCATTTTCGTATTATAAGTTCCAGTATCTCGGGGCAACACCCCAGGGCAATGTGACCATCAACAAGATACGTGTAACCCCGAAGATGAAGAGCCAGCAGCTCTTCGACGGCATTATTTACATTATCGAAAACCTGTGGTGCATCCAGAGCCTTGACCTGACAAACGACAACCTGATGGGCAGGATAAATGTCCAGCAGCTGTACATTCCCGTCGGCGATGATATCTGGATGCCGGTAAGTCATAAGTTCACTATAAATGTCTCCATAGTGGGCGTAAGAGCCGATGTCGGATATGCCGGTTCGGTAAAATACCTGGAAGTAAGACCTAACCTGTCTCTGAAAAAACCGGAGTCTGTTACAAGCGACTTGTACGCCATACAGGCCAAACCGGGACCGGAATTACCGGTTTCAAAGAACCAGGAGAAGATTGAAGAGCTTTTAACCAGGGAGGAGCTCAGCAACAGGGATATGGTGAAGCTCTCAAGGCTTATGGACCAGGAGTCGAAGAAGTCGCAGCCCGACAGCGTAAGAAAGAGCCTGGAAGTGAAGGATAACTTTCAAAGGAGTGTTGAAAAGGGTGCAGGCAAAAAAGACAGCACTTACTGGGCTGAGGTCAGGCCTATCCCTTTGTCGGAACTGGAATTGAAGAGCATCCGTATTCGCGACAGTGTCAAAACTGAGACCTCCCTCCTGAAAACCGATGTTTCAAGGGATTCGGTTACGATCACAGTTAAAAAACAGAAATCGGGATTTGCCAAAGCAGTCAACAGTATGGCTTTCGGGCATACATGGTCAGACACAACCGGGTTCAGTTTCCATTTTGGCGGGCTTGTAAACCTCGAGAGTCTCAGCTTCAACACCGTTGACGGTTTCAAATACGGAATTGATTTCAGGATCGCGAAACGCATCAAATCGAAGGGGACATTGACAATTGCACCCGAGCTGAAATGGGCTTTCAGCCGCGAGAGTCTTTGCTGGAGGGTCAATACAGGGTACAATTTTAATGGCAATAAGCAAAGGTCGATAAGCCTCGCCACAGGAATAACAAGTAAGGATATTTCGTCGGGAGGCGGAATAAAGCCATTCCTGAATTCGGTAAGCTCGCTGTTTTTCGAGAAGAATTACCTCAAGCTCTATGAATCGAAATATCTCACTTCCACCTTCAGGTCGGAGATCGCCAACGGGATGAACCTGGTTCTCAGTGCAGGTTATGAAGACAGGAACATGCTTGAGAACACAACATCCTACAGCTTTGTAAAAACTTCCCGGGAATATACTCCGAACACTCCGGTAAACATGTTTCTTGATACAATAACAAATCCTTTCTATCTCATGAGGGACCAGAAGCATGTTCATTTCGGAGGAACCCTGACCTATACTCCCAGGCAGAAGTACAGTATATATAATGGAAGGAAGGTCAGCAGGGGTTCTGACTGGCCGACCTTCTCACTGACATGGAAGCATGGCATTAATGAGTTTCCAGGTGAGGATAAGCCGTGGAAGCATTATGACATGCTGGCCCTGGATATTTCAAGAAGTAATAATATCGGTGCCTTTTCGGAATTCAGGTGGCAAATTCACGCCGGAGGATTTCTCGACAACAGGTACGTGCCATTCTACGACTTCTTCCACATCAACACTCAGCCGCTCTACATTCTTTTGGATGATTACCGTGATGCATTCAGGCTTCCCGCGTATTATTCCCTCAGCACTCCGGAATTCCATGGAGAGATGCACCTTAAATATACGACACCCTACCTGTTTCTGAAATACCTTCCCGGGCTGAGCAAAACCCTCATGAGGGAGAACCTGAGTGTTTCATTTCTGGCTTCAAGATACACGAGGAGCTATACCGAGATCGGCTACAGCATCACGGAACTCTTCTTCCTGGGAGAGCTTGGCGTATATGCCGGATTTGACAACCTTAAATTCAGGAGTGTCGGGGCACAGCTGGTGTTGAAGATCAACTGATCACGCAAAAGGAGGCTCATCGTGCATACTGAGCTCATCATCAAAACCTCCTCCGAGATTCCTGAGGTTATCATGGTTCATTTTTGAACCAAGGGTTATGCTTGATGCTGCTCCCTGCTCCGATATGCTTTCGAGTTCAAATTCATCTATATCCACAAACTGGGCTTTTTCCTCGCGGAACCTGAGACGTACATCGTCGACAGGTCCGTTACGGTTCTTGGCCAGGATTATTTCAGCTATACCCTTTGTTGAGGAACCGTCCTCGAAGGTCAGAAGGCCGAATTTTTCCTGGCGGTGAATGAAGACAACCATATCGGCGTCCTGCTCGATGGCACCCGATTCGCGAAGGTCGGAAAGCAGAGGACGTTTCGTTCCGCCTCTCATTTCCACTGAACGGTTTAGCTGTGACAGGGCGATGATAGGTACGTTTAGTTCCTTGGCAATGCTCTTGAGCGAGCGGGAAATGTTGCTCACCTCCTGTTCACGGCTGCCGGCATTCTCCGGTCCCGACATAAGCTGCAGGTAGTCGACGATCACCAGGTCGAGTTTCTTCTGGGCCATCAGCCTCCTGCATTTGGCCCTGAGTTCGAAAATCGATATTGCCGGGGTGTCGTCGATAAATATGGGTGCCTGGACAAGCTTTTTTATCCTGGTGTCGAGTTGTTTCCATTCTTCCTCGGAAAGCCTTCCGTTGCGGATCTTGTCTCCGGGAATATCCGTCTCCGCCACGATCAGCCTGTTCACGAGCTGGATTGAAGACATCTCGCAGGAGAAGATAGCGACTTTTTTGCCATGGTCGATGGCCATGTTCCTTGCCATTGACAGTGCAAAGGCTGTTTTCCCCATTGACGGACGTGCTGCTACTATTATCAGTTCCGATTTCTGCCAGCCTGAGGTAAGCCTGTCGAGCCTGGTGAAACCTGAGGGGATGCCAACGAGTGCGTCTTCACGCTTGCCTGCTTCCTCAATCTCCCTGATTGCCTCCTTGATCACCATGTTTATGGGGGAGACTTCCCTTTTTATGTTTCCTTCAGCGATCTGGAAGAGCTCGTTCTCTGAATAATCGAGTAGCTCGGTAACATCCCAGGTGTCGTCGAACGATCGTGTCTGTATTTCGGTTGCCACCCTGATAAGCTCTCGCTGGATATACTTCTGAGCTACAATTCTTGCATGGTAATCGACGTTTGCCGCGCTCACAACCTTGGAAGTAAGCTGGGTAAGGTATACAGGGCCTCCCACGCTTTCAAGCTCGCTATGTGCCCTTAGCTCTTCTGTAACAGTATAAAGGTCGACAGGATATTCTCTCGATGAAAGGTCGGATATAGCCTTGAAGATCTTCTGGTGTGCATCCTTGTAAAAGCTCTCAGGCCTGAGGATATCGAGTATGGTGATGACAGCCTCTTTTTCAAGCATTATTGCTCCAAGGACAGCCTCTTCCATATCGATCGCCTGCGGGGGTACTTTCCCCAGATCGGGCATCCGGGCAATAAGCGGCTTTACTGGCTTTGTCTGTTTTGCCATCTAATGTATAATATTGATTTACTGGTGCTTAAAAGAATATCTCGAAATTTTTGCGGCAGATTCAAAGGTATCAAATACAGCCTTTTTTCTTTATCATGCCGGGTATTTCTTTTCAAACAGACTGTGTTTAAAACTTGTTGAAAAGCTAAAATTTATTTTATTGCTGCATAATTCATTTGCTAAATGGTATTTTTACATCAAACAGACGATGATGATCTCATTTCCCAGGGCCAAGATCAATATAGGGTTAAGGATTGTCAGGAAACGAACCGACGGTTTCCATGACATTGAGACCATCTTTTATCCGGTTCCTCTCTGCGATGCACTCGAATTTGTAACGCATCCGGAGAAGGTTAAGGACGATGAGCTGACCGTCACCGGTATAGATATTAAGACAAAACCGGAAAAAAATCTGGTAATCACGGCTGTAAGAAAGCTGCGGAATAAATTTCCCCTTCCTTTTATGAAGATACATCTTCATAAGGCAATCCCGTCCGGAGCGGGGCTTGGAGGAGGTTCCTCAGATGCAGCATGCATGCTGAAGGCAGTCGACAGGTGTTTCGGCCTCTCACTGAGCGAACAGGTCTTGAAAGCCATGGCACTGGAACTTGGAAGCGATTGCCCTTTCTTCATCGATAGCATGTGTACGGGTCAGAGGCAGTCGCATACAGCCAAAGCCAAGAACTGATAATTTATCTCCTGTTTTTGGGACAGTCCGGTATAGCATTGATTTTTCCACCTCCGGGTGGATCAACAGTGAAATCTGCAGCCAACCTATTAATGACCTCGATCCCACGATCTCCCTGGTCGTCCTGCATCGTTATATGGCTGTTAAAAAACAGAGAAAAATCCGGAGGGGTTGTGGAATTCCGGTATCTTATGCGAACATCGCACCGAATGTGCTGATCATCCGCTGACGGTCGAAGTCTGATTCGACTTTTTCAATGGCTGCAAGCAGGTCTTCCTGGGTGACATGGTCATGCTCTTTCCGTATGGCAAACATACCTGCCTCCATCACGATCGCCCTTAGGTCAGCACCGTTTTTACCCTCGGTAAGACGGGCAACCTCTGAAAGGATCACAGAGTCGTCGAGGTTCATGTCACGGACATGGACATTCAGAATTGCGAGTCTCCCGGTTACGTCCGGAAGTGGTATCTCGATTATACGGTCGAAACGTCCTGGTCTCAGCAGGGCCCGGTCAAGGATGTCAATCCTGTTTGTTGCCCCTATGATCTTTACATCCCCCCTTCGTTCAAACCCGTCCATCCCTGCAAGGAGCTGCATGAGTGTCCTCTGCACCTCGCGGTCACCAGATGTTGTTGCTTCTGTCCTGGACGCCCCGATTGCATCGATCTCATCGATAAAGATAATTGTGGGGGACTTCTGCTTCGCAAGGTCGAACAACTCACGGACAAGCCGGGCCCCTTCACCAATATATTTCTGGACAAGTTCTGAGCCCACAACCCTGAGGAAATGGGCATTTGTTTCATGGGCAACTGCACGGGCAAGAAGGGTTTTTCCTGTCCCGGGTGGCCCATGGAGCAGCACTCCTTTCGGAGGTTCTATCCCAATTTTCTCGAACAGGTCTGGCCGTTTCAGGGGAAGTTCAACTGCCTCCCTAATCTCAGTTATCTGCTCCTCAAGACCCCCGATATCAGTGTAGCTTTCCGTCGGTGTCTCTACGATCTCCATACCATAGACCTGTGAATCAAAGCTGCTTGGCAGGATATCAACAACCGCAAGTGACTGCTGGTTCAACGTGCACCGTGAACCTGGCTTAAGTTTATCCTGGTCGATGCACAGAGAGCTTCTCACAAGAAAACGAGGGCCTGCACTACTCCTGACGATTACCCGGTTGTTATCAATAATATCTGTAATCGTCCCGACTACCAGCGGAGGACTTCGGAGCTGCTCAATCTCACTTTTCAATTTTCGAACCTCCCGCTCGTAGCGAATTTTCTGGGTCTCGATATAACGTTTATCTGATTCAATCTGGCGTAGCTGCTCGCGAAGCTCCAGGTTGCGTGATTCCATACTTGTTACCCGTTCCAGCAGGTACCGGTATAATTCCTCCGGGTTTTGTGGCTCCGGTGGCTGGCGGGCAGTCTCTGCCATTTGTGTGCCTCAAATAGATATATAGGGAAAAATGACTATAAAGATGTTTGCGACTATGCAGTGCGAATTATGTGGCGCAAATGCACGCGCTTTGAAAAATGTCAGGATCGAGAGCGCGGAGCTCAGGGTCTGTCCCCAGTGCGAACATTATGGTGTCGAAGTCCAGCAACCCAACCGGACTACTCCACGACCTGGTACAGGTCGCCGGCCGGCCAATGCACCGCCAGTACCTCACCCTGTTGCAAAAACCAGGCGTGATATGTTCGACATGATAGAGGGTGAAATTGTCGATGATTACGGTGATCGGATCAAACATGCCCGGATGCAAAGAGGCTGGACACAGAAAGACCTTGCGATGGAACTGAAAGTCAGGGAATTACTGATAAAAAAAATTGAAAATGGTGACCTGATCCCCGAAGATGACGTGCGTCGTATGCTTGAAAAAACACTTGAGATCCGCCTCCTTGATATTCCGGAAGATGAGAGTACCAGGAAGAAAACCGGGAATGTTGTGCCCACACTAGGGGATGTCATTTCCATAAAAAAGGTTAAAAAATAGATTCTTTAAGAAAAAATATACAGGTTGAAGGGAGTTCATTTACCTTCAACCGGCACCTGTTTTTTTCAATCATTCTGATTTAACAGGTACGGACCACTTTATTTAAATACTGGCAATGCTCACATAAATGACAATGTGTGGTGAATGTTTTTTTGCCCGTGAATGTTTTTATCACGAAGAGCAGAGCACATCCACGATGCATGAAATCAGATAGTCCTGTCCAGGGACTCTGTTTTAACCGAACTATACAACCAGCAGGTGCTGTAGACAACACATCAGCAACTCCTGGTTATTATCGTTATTTCTTCAGTTTTAGGTATCTCCCATACTGAACGGGACAATATATGACCGTTTCAGCAGGGGAGGAGGATTACTATGAGAGGGAAAGATATTCGTCTTGAACGCATCATGAACCGTAACACAAGGAAGACCATCATTGTCCCGATGGACCATGGGGTCACGAACGGGCCGATTGAAGGCCTGATCGATCTTGGTAGCGCAGTTGACCAGGTTGCGGAAGGGGGAGCAAATGCCGTGCTGGGCCATATGGGCCTTGCCTTATATGGCCACCGAAAAACCGGCCGTGATGTCGGGCTCATCCTGCACCTGTCCGCAAGTACATCGATAGGTCCGGACCCGAATGAAAAAGTGCTGATCAACACGGTCCAGAATGCATTGAAAATGGGGGCCGATGCGGTGTCCATGCATGTGAATATCGGGGCCGATTCGGAGGCAGTAATGCTTTCAGACCTTGGAAAAATAGCGGTAGACTGCATGGAATGGGGGATGCCGCTCCTTGCAATGATGTACCCGAGAGGCCGGAAGATAACAGATGAGCATGGTGTTGATCAGGTTAAACTGGCAGCCCGGGTGGCTGCTGAACTAGGTGCAGATATCGTAAAAACAGTGTACACCGGTGATCCTGACAGCTTCCGCGAAGTGACCAGGGGTTGCCCGGTTCCGGTTGTAGTGGCAGGGGGTCAGAAAACCGACGACCGTTCGACACTGGAATTGATTGAAGGGGCAATGGAAGGTGGTGCTGCAGGTCTCTCAATCGGCAGGAATGCGTTCCAGCACCGCAGTCCCGCACGTTTTGTCCACGCTGCGGCATTGATCGTGCATGAAAGAAAAAGTGTTGATGAGGCCCTCAAATCACTGGTATGAATGAAAATACCGGATATTTTTGAATTATTGAACAAACCTGGGAAAAACCGGAAAAATCAAGGAGTTGAATTACGTTATGATTGGCAAGGATATCAGGATAGAACGGATAATGGACAGGAATACGGGACGGGCAGTTATTGTACCGATGGACCACGGCTTTACCCTCGGGCAGATTGACGGCCTTCTTGATATGACAAAAATCATATCCGAAGTATCGGAAGGCGGGGCAAATGCAATTGTGCTGCATAAAGGTCTTGTAAAACGGGGTCACCGGAAACGTGGACGTGATATCGGGCTTATCGTGCACCTGTCGGCAAGCACTTCCCTGAACCCGGATCCGAATGATAAGGTCCTCGTCTGTACTGTCGAGGAGGCCGTTGCACTCGGGGCCGATGGCGTTTCAATCCATATCAACCTTGGGGCACCGCAGGAATCGCGAATGATCGAATCTGCCGGCAGGATCGTGAAAGACTGCAACCGGTGGGGTATGCCCCTGCTTGTAATGATTTACCCGAGAGGGAAAGGTATCGATCCCAATTCACCCCAGGCCATTGGGCATTGTGTCAGGGTAGCCGAGGAACTCGGGGCCGACCTTATCAAGACAAATTACCCTGGAGATCCCGTTTCGTTCAGGAAGATCACCGATGCCTGCTCAGTCCCTGTACTGGTTGCTGGTGGAGAGAAGATGGGTGACCTTGAGTCGCTCCAGATGATCCGGGAGTCGGTACATGCAGGTGGAGCCGGTGTATGTGTTGGCCGTAACGCCTTCCAGAGGGTCTCACCCAGCGCCTTTGTGAAAGCCCTCGGACTTGTTGTCCATGATGACCTGGAACCTGCCCTTGCATTGGAGCGTTCCGGATGAAGGAGTTCTGGGTGGACTGCAGGCCCTGGAACAAGGGTGTTGCAACAACAGCAATTGAGAGTGGGGCTGATACTCTTGTCATCGATAAGGCCAAATCAGGTCGTGAGCTGGGGAGGGTCCGCACTATCGCGCCTGATGGTGACCTTGTACCGGACAGGGATGTGTTCACCTGCAGGATAAAGGATAAAGCAAGCGAGACCGAGGCGGTTGAACTGTCCCGGAAGGGGTACGTGATTGTTGAAACTGAAGACTGGAATGTGATCCCGCTTGAGAACCTTGTTTCAATGTCAGACCGCGTCATTGCCCTCGTTAAAGACTATGAGTCTGCAGAACTGGCCCTGAATGTTCTCGAAAAAGGTGTCTGCGGTATACTGCTATCTACCACTGACCCTGCTGTAGTCAGGCATGTTGCATCACTAATCAAGTCCGGGACTCCCCCGGCCGAGATAGTTCCCCTGACTATCACCGGGATTACTCCTGCAGGGATGGGTGACCGGGTCTGTGTGGACACCTGTTCGATCCTGTCTGATAGTGAAGGTATGCTTATCGGTAATACATCTGCCGGCGCATTCCTTGTCCATGCGGAAACGCTTGAAAACCCATATGTTGCACCAAGGCCATTCCGGGTGAATGCAGGGGCCGTTCATGCGTATGCAACAATGCCCGGGGGAAAAACCGCCTACTTATCAGACTTGAAGGCAGGTGACAGGGTTCTGATATCTGACTCGAAAGGAGCGACCAAAGAAGCGACCGTAGGGAGAGTAAAGATAGAACTGCGGCCGCTCCTGCTCATCGAAGCTGAGTACCTGGGGAAAAAGGTAAGTGCGATCCTCCAGAATGCCGAGACAATCAGGCTGGTACGTGAAGACGGGAGTGCATGCTCTGTTGCCGCTTTAACAACAGGTGATATCGTAATGGGTACAGTTACTGAGAGCGGTCGTCATTTTGGTGTTGCAGTCAGAGAACATATTATTGAAAAATAACGATGGAATGATCATGTTATCGAATAAGGGCAGGCCATACCTTCCTGGAATTAAGCTCAGGGGCCCACTACGATGAAGGTAGGAATTATTGGGGGCACCGGGAAGATGGGACGTTTGTTTTCCGGTATATTTGAGCGTGCAGGACATGACGTGGCGTGTTCAGGCAGGAAAACGCGCATTACCCCCATGGATATAGCAGTAATGTCTGATTTGATTATCATTTCTGTCCCAATCAATCTGACTGCCGATGTGATCCGCCATATTGCCCCTCATCTTACCGCACAACAGGTAATCTGTGACCTGACCTCGCTCAAGGTATTCCCGGTACGGGAGATGCTCTGTTCAAAAGCGGAAGTCATCGGGCTTCATCCGATGTTTGGCCCGTCAGTCCGGACCCTGGCAAAACAAACAATTATTGTTACCCCGGCACGGTGCAGCCATGAGAGCCTTGCAATGCTGACTGGTATTTTTGAACATGAAGGGGCACGCATTACGATCACTACCCCGGAGGCGCATGACCGGATGATGGCAGTAGTCCAGGGCCTGACACATTTTGTCACGCTGAGCATGGCAGAGACCATGAGGAGAGTTGGTATTACGCCAGCGGAAACTGAACCATTTATGAGCCCCGTATACCAGATTGAGACCGGGCTTGTAGGACGGCTCCTGTCCCAGGACCCGGGGTTATACGCAGATATGCTCCGGATGAACCCTTTCGTACCGGCTGTGCTCGAAGCATGTGAACATGCCGTCAGCGATGTGAAAGGTACCGTGTTATCGGGTGACAGAAGGTTGTTTGAGGAACTTTTTACCCGGAATAGTGAACATTTCGGCAATTATTGTTACGATGCGTCCTCTCTCACCGATTCCCTGATCGAAGCGATGGTGAAACGATGACCATGTTCGCTTTAGGGCCTGAGGGTACCTTCAGCCACGAACTTGCCTGTAAATTAGTCCCATATGAAGAAGTGCATCTCCTTCCGGCTATTGGTACGGTGCTTTCAACGGTGGAGCAGGGCCTGGGCGATGGGGTGATACCCGTCGAGAACAGCGAAGCAGGCGGGGTAGGTCCGGCACTTGACGGGCTGTTACGATACAATGTTTTTGTAACGGCTGAAATATTTATTGAAATTCACCATTTTCTTGCTTCATTTCACCCTATTGATGAAATTTCGGAGATTTATGCCCATCCTCAGACCAGCGAGCAGTGCAGCGAATTTCTTGACAAGCTTGGTATCGAGATAATCCCGACGAAAAGTAATGCTGCAAGTGCTATTGAACTCCTGGATAACCGAAGGGGTGCTGCCGTGGTATCAAAGAAAATTTCAGAGATCTATGAGCTTCCGGTGATCCTCTCCAATATAGAAAACAACCCCCACAACGTCACACGGTTTTTCCGGGTATCAGGCCACCCCTGGCACGGGTCCGCTCCGGAAAAGTGCAGTATTGTGGTTGATCCGGCAACCGACCGGCCGGGGCTTCTCTACGAACTGCTTGGGGTATTCGGAAGACGCGGGATTAACCTCTGCAGGATCGAGTCCCGCCCGTCCAAGAGAGGTATGGGAAGTTATGTCTTTTTCATGGACATTACGACCTCGTCCGGGTACGAAGAGTCCCTGGATGAGCTGGATGAACTGACGAATATCAAGCGTCTGGGC
>JALONU010000029.1 GCA_025454775.1 Bacteroidales bacterium
AGGTCCTGGGTCCTGGGTCCTTGGTGTTCTATCCCAGGCTTAATGTGTTCTACCCAGCACCGGGCACCCGGCACCCGGCTCACCTGATCTTATAATTTGTTTCCAGGATCCACCTGAAGACTTTTCCGGGAAGAACATATTTTAGCCTGACAGCTGCTTTTTCGTACCAGGCGCCTATGATATACCTCTGCCTGGGATTCCGGCATCGTACGATCTTAACGATCTTTTTTGCCAGTATAGCAGGTTCTTTGCCGCCTAGTTCGTTTGCTTCCATCACAGCGAGCGCGTTCATGAAGTCCCTGTTATACGGATCATCCGGACCTGTGGGCGACAGGAAGTTCCTGCGGGCTGCGGTATTGCCTGTGTTAAAGTCGCCGGGATTAATAAGAACCACTTTTATATTGAATTTCCTCACCTCCATTCTCAGTGCCTCGCTGAATCCTTCGATAGCAAATTTGAAGGCGGAATAGAAAGCATGGAATGGAAGCCCCATCAGTCCGCCTATAGAGCTGAAATTAATGATGGTGCCTCCGCCCTGTTTTCTCATATGGGGCAGAACAGCCCTGGTCAGATGGACCATTCCAAGAAAGTTGGTGTCAGCCTGAAGCTTTATGTATTCTCCGGGTATTGTTTCGACAGGTCCTGCACTGTGCATGCCTGCATTGTTTATCAGGACATCTATCCTTCCTTCTTCCCTGATGACGGTATCAACGGCTCTGGCAATCGAAGCAGTATCTGTAAGATCCATCCGGAGCACCTTCACTGCCTTGTTTGTTTCGCAATCTCTTCTTACTGTTCCGTAAACGATATGTCCTGCTTCAGCGAGCAGCCTTGATGTCTCTTTTCCGAAACCTGAGGATATGCCGGTGATAAGAATTACTTTTTTCATATTTTGTAATCAAGATACGGACTACAACCAGGCAAAGGCACGGATTGCATCCCGATAGTTATCGGGACCGCGCCAGCTTATATTAAGGCCGCTGGCAATTTTTTATGTAAGGATATTCAGGGTTTTTGCTGCCTTCGTAATCTTTTCAATTGAAATGTCTACCTGTTCCTTCGTGTGTGTCGCCATAAGCGAATAGCGGATAAGGCTGTCTTCCTTGGGAACTGCCGGCGAAACAACAGGGTTGACAAAAATACCGTCTTCAAGCAGAAGCATTGTAAGCATAAGGGCTTTGATATTATCCCTGATGAAGAGGGGGATTATCGGAGTTTCGGATTTCCCGGTATCAAATCCCATTTCCTTAAAAGATCTGAGCGCATACCTGGTTATTTCCCACAGGTGGCTGATCCTCTCAGGCTCGCTCACCATAATGTCGATGGCTGCGAGCACTGAGGCTGCCGAGGCAGGGGTCATGCTGGCGCTGAATATAAGTGACCTTGAATTATGCTTAAGATAGTTTATTGTATCCTTGTCGGAGGCTATGAAACCGCCCAGTGAGGCAAGCGATTTTGAGAAGGTTCCCATGATGAGGTCGACCTTGTCGGTAAGGTTGAAATGTGAGGCTGTTCCGGAACCATTCCTGCCGATCACACCTATTGAATGTGCATCATCGACCATTACCGTGCCATTGTATTTATCGGCAACCCTTACAAGTTCGGGAAGGTTTACAATATCACCTTCCATCGAGAATATCCCGTCTGTGACTATCAGCTTGAGGGTTTCAGGGTTGCAGCGTTTAAGCTTGGCCTCGAGGGCACTCATGTTGTTGTGAGCATATTTAAGAACCTTCGAAAATGAAAGCCTGCTCCCTTCTATTATGCTGGCATGATCGAGCTCGTCGAGAAGAACATGATCTTTTCGTCCGGTGAGTACCGAAACTACTCCCAGGTTTACCTGGAACCCTGTGCTGTAGCAGAGGGCTCCTTCCTTGCCCACGAGCTCGGCCAGCCTCTCCTCAAGTTTAATGTGTATGTCGAGGGTTCCGTTGAGAAATCGCGAGCCTGCACAACCTGTACCGTATTTGTCAACGGCTTTCTTCGCCGCCTCCTTGATGGCTGGATGGTTTGTAAGCCCGAGGTAACTGTTGGAACCGAACATCAGGACCTCACGTCCGTTCATCCTGACAACAGTGTCCTGATCAGATTCTATCTCCCTGAAGTAGGGATAGATGCCTGCCTTGATGGCCTGCTGGGGAGCATCATATTTCGAGAGCCTTTCCTGGAGTGTTCTCACTTCTTTCGGAGTTGTTACGGGCGTTAAAAGTATTAAAAAAGTAACATTATTAACATTTTACTGTTTAAAAAGTAATCTATGGCAATGGTCAGGATTATCTGGGGATATGGTTACATTTGACCGGGGAAATATTAAAAGCCTGATAGATAGACCCTTTTAATCCTTGTATATGACCGGAACTATTTACAACCTCGCCCTTTACCTAATATTCGGGGTCGCCGCCATTGTATTCATCCTGCTCTTTTTTGTATCGGCGCCTTATGGTAAATTCAGGAGGACGGGCTGGGGGCCTGAGATCAAGAGCAAATGGGCATGGCTTACGATGGAATTTCTCTCACCTGCCCTTATAATACTGTTCTTCATACTTTCAGACAATAAGGGCATCGTAACGGTCATTTTCCTTTCGGTATGGCTGCTTCATTATGTGCACAGAACATTCATTTACCCGTTCAGCCAGTCCGGAAGGAACAAACCCTACCCGCTTGTGGTGGTCCTGATGGCGATACTTTTCAATTCCCTTAACGGATTCGTCAACGGTTACGGAGTGTTTCACGTCGAGACCTATACCATACACTGGCTTGTCTCATGGAAATTCATCCTGGGGATAATAATATTTGTAGTCGGTTACATAATCAACAAGAGCGCCGATGAAAAGCTCAGGACTCTCAGGAGCCGGAACGGACAGGATTATGTTATTCCGCGGGGATGGCTTTTTGAATATATTTCCTGTCCTCACTATTTCGGCGAGATACTCGAATGGGGCGGCTGGGCCCTGATGACATGGTCGACAGCAGGGCTTTCATTCCTGGTGTTCACGACAGCCAACCTTTTCCCACGGGCTGTAGCATCGCACAGGTGGTACAGGAAGCAGTTCCCCGACTATCCGGCGAAGAGGAAAGCCGTGATACCTTTTATTATATGAGTACTTAGAGTATTTAAAGTGCCTAAAGTACTTAAAGTACTCTAAGTACTCCAGGCACTCCAGGCACTCCAAACTTTTTCCCATATTATTTGGAAAGTTAAACAGTGAATTTTACTTTTACGGCCGAATTAATTTTTATGTTTTAATGGACGACTATCCGGCGAATATAATCTGATCGGCGGTACAAAAGGATAACCGGTTTTCCCGGTCACTTCCTGCTGTACCGGCAGCAACAAGGAGGTGACTATGACTTCACTAACAACATTTTTTCTAAGCGGGATCATTGGCAAGGAAGCCTTTGGATCAGATGGCGATGCTATCGGAGTGATCAGAGATCTGTTGATTAATGCTGTTCCAACCGGACAGAATGATCCTTCGCAGCAGCTTGTCACAGGGGTCAAACTGAAGACCGGAAGGGAAGTGAAATTCTTTTCTTTCAGGTCATTCAGGGTCGTGAAGGCCAGGGAGGCATTGAGCGTAACCTGTTCGGAGCTTATTGAGCTTGCCGCAGAGGAGGTGAACAACGGACTTCTCCTTGTGGAAAATATTCTCGACAAGCAGATCGTAGATCTCAACGGCCGTAAGCTTGTCCGTGTGAACGATGTCAGGCTTGCAACAATACCTGCCGGTACATTTGCCGTTGCAGTTGACATAGGTATTGAAGGTCTCTTGCGCCGGATCGGAATTTCTTATCCCATAAAAAGGATACTTTCCCTTTTTGGAATTAAAATTCCTGCAAAATTCATTTTGTGGGACGATGTACAGGCCATTGATTTTTCGAACCTGAACATCAAGCTGTCAAAGAGCTATGCAAAGCTCCAGACGCTCCATCCCTCCGATCTTGCAGATATTCTCGAAGACCTGGGCAAGAAATCCAGTACATCCGTCTTCTCCGCCCTCGACGAGGAAAAGGCGGCAGACGTCCTTGAGGAACTTGAGACACATGCACAGATACATATTGTAGAAAGCCTGCCGGTGAACAAGGTTGCCGATGTCCTCGAAAAGATGCCTGCGGATGAAGTTGCAGACATTCTCGATGAACTCGAGGATGACAGGGCCGAGCTGCTTCTTAAGGAAATGGAAGCCGGATCATCGCAGGAAGTAAGGGAACTTCTCGAGTACGACGACGACAAGGTGGGAAGCATCATGACAACGGATTTCATTTCCTTCGGCAGGAACAGGACTGTTGAGGAAGTACTCAGGGAATTGCGCCTTAGGAAGCCGGAACCTTCTGAATTGTATACCCTCTTCGTAACAGAGGAAGATGACCGGCTTATAGGCACCTTCGATCTTCGCGACCTTGTGGTGGCAGAGCCTGACGAGAGGCTGGGAGAGATAATGCAGTCGGAACCTGTTTCGCTGTTTGACGATCAGAAGACAAAGGACGTTGCAGAGATCGTTTCGAAATACAACCTGCTCGCCGTACCTGTTATAAACCAGGAGGAGCAGCTCCAGGGAATGGTTGTTGTGGATGACGTTGTTGAGGACCTCATCGGCGAGAGAAGAACAGGCAGGAGGAAATAAGCATCACCATGACATTCACCAGGCTTTCACACAGGAACTTTTTCAGGAGGCTGGGGATTTTCTTAATGATCCTGGGGCCCGGGATCATTACGGGAAGTGTCGACAATGATGCAGGCGGGATAACGACCTACTCGCTGGCCGGCGCGGAATACGGCTACAATCTCATATGGACGCTGATCCCCTCTTTCGTAGTGCTGGTCGTGATTCAGGAGATGAATGCCAGGATGGGCATAGTGACAGGCAAGGGGCTGGCAGACCTGATACGTGAGAATGCAGGCATAAAGATCACTTTCTTTATTTTCCTCGGGCTGCTCTTCTCGGGAATTGGAAATACCACAACCGAATTTGCAGGAGTGGCTGGCAGCATGGAAGTCTTCGGAGTAAGCAAGTATATCTCAGTTCCCGTGGTCGCAGTTCTGGTATGGCTGCTTGTCGTTAAGGGCACATACAAAATTGCAGAACGTATCTTTCTGATCTTCAGCATTTCGCTCCTTACATATGTTGTCTCTGCCATAATGGGCAAGCCTGACTGGAAAGAGATCGGATCTGCAATAATCCGCCCTGAGGTTGAAGTGAATTCCCGGAGTATCGCTATGGTGATAGGGCTTGTGGGAACGACCATTGCCCCATGGATGCAGTTTTACATGCAGTCGTCGGTGATCGAAAAGGGGCTGAAGATGAAGAATTATAAATACACCCTGGCCGATGTCATTGTCGGGTGCGTGATAACAGTCGTTGTGGCTTTTTTCATTATGGTGGCCTGCGCATCGACTCTTCATCCCAATGGCATAGAGATCAACGCAGCCAAGGATGCAGCTCTTGCGTTGAAGCCTCTTGCAGGCAACCTTGCGTCACAGGTATTCGCTTTTGGGCTTTTCATTGCTTCGATATTTTCAGCGACCATACTTCCGCTTGCAACAGCTTTCTTTGTCTGCGAGGCATTCGGCTTTGAGGCTGGACTCGACAAGAAATGGGACGAGGCAAAGGAGTTTTATATCCTGTACACTGGCATCCTGATTGTTTCTGCATTAATTATACTTATACCAAATGCCCCCCTTATACCCATAACGCTCTGGTCGCAGGTCATTAACGGCATTCTTCTGCCTGTGGTGCTTCTGAGCATGATGATCCTTGTGAATCGTAAAAGGATTATGGGGAATTATGTGAACGGCAGGACGACAAACATCATCGGCTGGACGGCTGTCGTAGTGCTGATCGGGTTGTCAGCAGCTCTTCTGATAATGCCTCTTTTAACCCGGTAAAGGATCTGGTCAGCCGCGGCCGGCTCTTATCTTTCTGAACATCGAACTGAACAGGAATCCTGTCAGGAAAATAACCAGAGTGCCGAATACTATTGTCAGGTTTGTGTGAAAGGGAGAGGTGGGGGAAAGGCTCATCCATGCTATTACAACCACACCCAAAACGACTCCGGTGATCGCTTCAGGTTTCCTTGCCTTTGCGGAGATAAATCCCAGCAGGAACAGTCCAAGCATGCCTCCGCTGAAGATTGAAGCCAGTGACCACCAGGCGTCGAGAGCGCTTTCTACGCCCACCAGGAGAAGAGCGATCACTATGCCTGCAACTCCTGTCAGGAGGGATGAAATATAAAGAACTGTCATTGACTTCCTTTCTCCTGCGTTCCTGTTTATATACCTTTTATAATAATCGGAAAGGATAATCGTGGCAGTGCTGTTCAGGCTTGTCGACACGGTGCTCATTCCTGCAGCAAAGATGGCAGCGATCAGAAGGCCTGTAAACCCTGAAGGAAGTCCGGTTGCGATGAACCAGGGAAACACTTTATCGGCTGTGCCGGGCACTTTCAGCTCAGGAGGAAGGAGATCAGGTCTTGCAGTATAATATGAGAACAGCGCGGTTCCGATATAGAAGAACAGCAGCGATACGGGAATGTAGAGGAGGGAACCGAACAATGCAGAGGACTTTGCTTCCCTGTCGGTGCCTGTTGTCATGTATCTCTGAACATAATTCTGATCGATGCCGTAATTCTGGAGGTTTATGAACAAACCATAAATGAGCACCACCCAGAATGTTGATTCCGAGAGGCTTGTTCCAAAGCTACCAAGGCTGAATTTCCCGTTTGCCGCGGCGATTTTGAATAACTGTCCCGGACCTTCCGGCATTGAGAAAGTCAGTATGCCCGCACAGACCAGTGCTCCTGCAATCAGGATAATCCCCTGTAGTGCATCTGTCCACATCACAGCCTTTATTCCCCCGAGCATTGAATAGAGTATTACCACGATTCCGGTAAGTACCACTATCATCCTTATATTCCATCCGAAGAGAGCATTAAGGGGAAGGGCCAGCAGCATGAGGATGGCGCCGGTACGCATGAGCTGGGTGAGCATATAGCAAATGGACGCATAGGTCCTTGCCCAGGGGCCGAATCTCTGTTCAAGGTAATAATAGGCTGAAATACTGCCTATTGCCCTGTAGTGAGGAACAAAGTATTTTACTGTCATTATAGCTGCAAAGGGGATCGAAAGGCTGAAGACGAAAGCGTTCCAGTCGGATGCATATGCTTTTCCCGGAAGGGCCAGGAAGCTTATGCTGCTTACAAATGTTGCGAATATCGACATCCCGGTAACCCAGGCAGGCATCTTCCTGCCTCCTGCAGTGAACTGATCGGAAGTTTTGTTGCTGAAGTAAAAGATTACGCCCACAATAAGGTTGACAGAGGTAAGAACCAGGAAAACGACGATGTCGGGAAGGGCAAGCTTCATAGTCTGTATATTAAACAATCCTGAAAGCAACCTGGTAGAAATTGTTGACTGCCGCCAGTACCTCGTACCTGATATAGTAGGATTGCGTCCATTCGGTAAATGCCTTGAATTCGTGCATCGGCACATTGAATTCATCGAAAATAAGTATATCACCTTTGTTAAGGAAGGGAGAGATGGAGGTCAGCACAAAGAGGGTTGACGAGTACAGGTCGGCATCCATGTGGATTATTTTTCTTTCCTGCGGCGACCAGGCTTTAAGGAACTCCGGGAGGGTTTGCTGGAAGAGGCCCTGATGGAATGAGCAGCGTGAGTCTGCTATTTCGGGAGGCTTGCTGCCGGTGCTCATGTCTCCTTTCCTGAAATCGCCCCAGTCTTCGGGAAGGCCTGTGAATGTGTCAAATCCATATAGACGGCAGCCCGGATGGCTGAGATGCTCCGACCACCATCGGAATGACAATCCCCCTGCCACTCCGAACTCAAGGTAATCCAAAGCATAGTTTATCTTTTCAGCTTCCACCAGATGTGAATAGAGGTTGTACCTCTTTGAATAATCGAAGGAAGGGGAATAGAAATCAGAGGAGGGAAGGTTGCGGTGCCTGTTTATCCATCCGGATAGACGGCTCAACTGAGACAGGAACGAGGTTATTCCCGACGGCATAAGATTATGGAGTTTCATAACGAAGAACCATCCCTTAAGCTTTCCCCTCAGACGATTTTTTTGCATGAAAATGAATGCGTGTGAAAATTTTAAAGAAATGCAATTAACTTTAAGGTAAAAATAGTAAAGTTTGTAATCTGCCTTGCATGAAGTACGGGTATTTCGATTCCCCTGTTTACGATACACCGCAAAAAGAGAGGATGAGTCTTGCCGTAAGGCTTAAGCTCAACAGCCGGTTCTGGTTCACATTCAGATATGCAGTTATTGTTTTCCGGACAAGAAAACAGGCCCGGAAAGGGATTTATGATGACAAGGCCTGGGCCGATTCATCGTATTATATATTCAGATTCATTGAAGAAACCGGAGGTGTATTCCACATAACCGGGATGGACAATATTGTAAGATCTCCTGAACCTGTTCTGTTCATAGGCAACCACATGAGCACACTTGAGACGATGGTCCTCCCGGGCCTCATCTCGCCTCTGAGGCGGGTGACATTTGTCGTCAAGGAAGGACTGGTGAAGCATCCTCTTTTCAAGGACGTCATGCTGTCGAGGGATCCGATAATAGTGGGAAGGACAGATCCGAGGAAGGACCTGGAGGCGGTGATGAACGGAGGCATGGATCTTCTCTCGAGGGGGATCTCGGTAGTTATTTTTCCGCAGAGCACCAGGAGCATTGAATTCAGACCTGAGGATTTCAATTCACTCGGTGTTAAGCTGGCAAAGAAGGCAGGAGTTAAGGTTGTGCCTGTTGCACTTAAGACGGATTTCTGGGGGAACGGCAGGATCATAAAGGAGCTGGGGCCTATCGACCGGTCCAAACATATATATCTTAAGTTCGGGGAACCGTTTGAAGTGAAAGGTTCAGGGAAAGACGAGAACCAGAAGATCATTGACTTTATCCGGAACTCCCTGGCAGAATGGAAAAACATCCCGTAATAATTTCGGAATTTTGAGTGTAATTATTACATTTAATTGGAATAATTTTTTAGATTTGTAATGATTATGAATTTTTCCCTGATTTCAGTCTGCGTATAGATAATTGATATTTAAGAAGATAGAATTTCTAAACCCTATTAAAACAATATTTTATGGCAACATTGGATTATATCGTAATGGGGATTTTCTTCCTCGGCCTGGTTGGTATTATCATCTGGGTATTATCTCAGAAGGATAAAGATACTACTGACTACTTCCTTGCAGGGAAGAACGCTAAATGGCTTTCGATAGGGTCGTCAATATTCGCATCAAACATCGGATCGGAACATCTTGTAGGGCTTGCGGGTGCAGGTTTCATAAGCGGTATGGCCATGGCCCACTGGGAGATGCATGCATGGTTTATCCTGATCCTTGGATGGGTGTTTGTTCCATTCTACGACAGGATAAAGATTTATACGATGCCTGAATTCCTTGAAAAACGTTTTTCCTCCGGTTCCAGAAGCATTCTCTCCGGGATCTCGCTTGTCAGTTATGTGCTTACAAAGGTTGCCGTAACAGTATATGCCGGAGGCGTGGTCTTTGACCAGGTTTTTAATATCGAATCTGTGAACATTATGGGGAGGGATATAGATTTCTTCTGGGTTAGCGCAATAGGGCTCGTGGTTATTACCGGTCTGTATACAATCCTGGGAGGCATGAAGGCCATAATGTATACTTCTGTCCTGCAAACACCGGTGCTTCTGTTCGGATCAATTGTAATCCTTATAGTAGGACTGGCAAAAGTGGGTGGATGGGCCGAAGTCGAAAATATCGTTGGGAATAACCTGCATCTTGTAAGATCTGCTTCCGACCCTGACTTCCCATGGACAGGCGTACTTCTGGCATCAGCATGCATTGGATTCTGGTACTGGTGTACAGATCAGTATATTGTTCAGAGGGTATTATCAGGGCAAAACCAGAAGCAATCGAGACGGGGAGCTATCCTGGCAGGGTATTTCAAGCTCCTTCCGGTATTTATATTCCTGATCCCGGGCATGATAGCATTTGCACTCAACCAGAAAGGATTTCTGCAGGTCGGCAGCAGCGATTCGGCATTTGCCGCAATGGTAGCTCAGCTTCTTCCCAACGGGGTTACAGGGATCGTTGTCTGCGGACTGCTTGCCGCACTTATGAGCTCTCTGGCTTCATTGTTCAATTCCTCAGCTATGCTTTTCGTCGAGGACTTCTACAAGAAAATGCGTCCCAGCCAGTCGCCTGCTCATTATCTGAGGATAGGAAGGGCTGCAACAGCTTCAGTAGTGGTACTTGGCGTTCTGTGGATACCTGTCATGCTCGGACTGGGCAAGGTACTGTATGAATATCTTCAGGGTGTTCAGGGAATGCTGGCACCTGCAATAGCATCCGTATTCCTTCTGGGTGTCTTCTGGAAGAGAATGACATCAAAAGCAGCTTTCTGGGGAATGATCTCCGGGTTTACCCTTGGTATGTTCAAGCTGGCACTGAATATAGTTTATGGGTTGGTGGGGAGAATAGGTTCACTCACGAAATCTGTTCTTTATGTCAATGCTGAAGATGCAAAACTTGACAAACTGAATGACCTTACATCGATCGGTGATAAGATTCAAAATACATTCCCTCCTGAACTCGCTGCCAGTCTGACCGGTAAGATAAACGAGGCAAAACTGTCGCTGTCTGCACTGACAGTCGAAGGCAAAGCACATGCATCAGAACTGATAACACAGGTGAAAACCGGAGTTCATCAGCATTTTATTGATACAGGAGGCATCTTCTACAAAATCGCGGCAATTAACATCTACCACTACACGGTAGTGCTCCTCTTCTTCTGCCTTCTGCTGATGGTTGGCATAAGCCTTGCAACAAAAGCTCCTACATTCGAACAGCTGAAATACACTTACAGGGGTGCTGCAACCGATGAGCAGAAGAAGCTTACACGCGAAAGCTGGAATAAATGGGACGTTATTCATACCGTAATAATATTGGGTATCATCGTTGCATTCTATATTTATTTCTGGTAGGCCCGGATATTTAAAATTAAAACTTTAACATATGGATAAGCTCAAAAACAGGGAAGTCTGGTTCGTAACCGGAAGCCAGCATCTTTATGGTCCCCAGACACTGAAACAAGTGGCAGCGGACTCGGCCATGATTGCTGCTGCACTGGATAAATCGCCAAAGATTTCTCAGAAGATTGTATTCAAACCGGTCCTTACCACACCCGATTCGATATTTGAACTTTGCACTGAAGCGAACAACAATAAGAACTGCATCGGCCTGATAACCTGGATGCATACTTTTTCTCCCGCGAAAATGTGGATCAGGGGACTCTCGGCGCTGAACAAGCCATTCCTTCATTTCCACACCCAGCTCAACCGCGACATCCCGTGGCAGACCATCGACATGGACTTCATGAATCTGAACCAGTCGGCACACGGCGACAGGGAGTTCGGTTTCATTGGTGCCAGGATGAGGCTTAACAGGAAGGTTGTTGTCGGTCATTACCAGGACCCTGAAGCAATCGACAGGATCGCCGTATGGATCAGGGCAGCAATGGCTTACAATGATGCGATGAACATGAAGGTGGCACGCTTCGGCGACAACATGCGCGACGTGGCTGTCACCGAAGGCAACAAGGTGAGTGCTCAGATCCGCATGGGATACTCTGTCTATGGGTATGGGATCGGAGACCTTGTGAAAGCTGTCAATGAGGTTGCTGATGCATCGGTAAAGAAACTGATAGCTGAATACAGCTCGGAATACCAGCTCACTGGTGCAGTGGCAAAATCGGAAACCCTCAGGGAAGCTGCCAGGATAGAGATTGGAATGGAAAATTTCCTTAAGTCAGGTAACTTCAGGGCATTCACGACAACTTTTGAGGATCTGCACGGACTTAAACAGCTTCCAGGGCTTGCAGTTCAGAGGCTGATGGCAAAAGGATACGGTTTCGGTGCCGAGGGCGACTGGAAAACCGCCGCACTCGTCCGGTCAATGAAGGTTATGGCAAACGGACTCAAGGGAGGCACCTCGTTCATGGAGGATTACACCTATCATTTTGACCCGAAAGGCATGAGAGTGCTTGGAGCCCACATGCTTGAAGTCTGCCCTACGATAGCACTCGGGAAACCGAAAGTTGAGATCCACCAGCTTTCCATTGGCGGGAAGGCTGATCCTGCAAGACTGGTGTTCAAGACAGCTCCCGGCAATGGGATCAATGTTTCAGTAATCGACCTTGGAAACAGGTTCAGGATGATAGTAAATGATGTTGAAGTCGTAAAATGCCCCGACATGCCGAAGCTTCCAGTGGCAAGTGTGCTGTGGAACCCGATGCCTGACCTGAAAAGGGGAGCAGCCGCATGGATAATGGCAGGTGGAGCTCACCATACGGGATTCAGCACGGCGATTAATTCTGAATACCTCGAAGACTTTGCAGGCATGCTTGGGATTGAATTTGTGCTTATCGACAGCAAATGCGATCTGGCTGCACTCAGGAATGAACTGCGGTGGAACGAGGCTGCATGGCATACCGGTACAGGAAGCTTCTGAGAACGTCTGTTATTTTATTAACAATGGCAATTCCGAAGACCTGAACCGACATGGTACTATATTCAAAATATTCAAAACACCTTGTAGCCGTCGATAGCATAATCTTCGGATACGACCTTCTTGAAAAGGAGATCAAGCTTCTCCTGGTAAAGAGGAGCTTCAATCCCGCAAAGGGCAAATGGTCTCTTGCAGGAGGCTTTGTTGAAGGCGATGAAAGCCTCGACCTTGCAGCCTGCCGGGTTCTTTCAAACCTCACGGGGCTCAGGAAAGTGTACATGAAACAGCTTCACTGCTATGGAGATGTGCAAAGGGACCCGGGCGCAAGGGTGATCTCCTGCGCTTACTGGGCTTTGATAAAGATCAAGGATATAGACCACGAACTTTCAAAACGGAACAGCGCTCACTGGAGGTCGATCAACAGGCTCCCGGAACTCATATTTGACCACAAGATAATGGTTGAGAAAGCCCTCGCCGAACTCAGGATGCAGGTGAAGATAAAGCCTGTGGGTTTCGAACTGCTACCTGAAAAATTTACCCTGGTGCAGCTGCTCGACCTTTATGAGGCAATTTACCGGAAAAGCATCGACAAGAGGAATTTCAGGAAGAAGATCCTTTCGATGGATATCCTGGAGAAACTCGATGAGAAGGAAAAGGAGACTTCAAAGAAGGGAGCATACTATTACAGGTTCATCAGGGAACGCTATAAGAAACTGGTTAAGAACGGATTCTATTTTAATCTGGATGTAAGTTAAACTGAACCTGCTGACGCACCCATGCACTTGCTGGCGCCGATTTGTAATCGGTGCCGGCACAAAAAAGGCACGGATTGCAAATCCGCGCCAGCGGCATTAAACAGAAGTTGCTGGCGCCGATTTGTAATCGGTGCCCATACAAAAATGGCACGAATTACCAAACCCCGCCAGCGGCCTGAGAGCTGCAGGTGTCAATATAAAAAATTAACAATATGCTTAACAAACTTAAACTTGATGTTTTCAGGGCAAACCTCGACCTTGTAACAGAAGGTCTGGTGATCCATACCTGGGGTAATGTAAGCGGAAGGGACAGGGAAAGCGGATTGATAGTCATCAAGCCGTCGGGATTAAGCTATAAGGAGATGAAGCCTGAGGACATGGTGGTGATTGATCCGGAAGGCAGGGTCGTTGAAGGAAAGCTCAAACCTTCGACTGACACCCCCACTCACCTATTCCTTTACAAGTCCTTTCCTTCTGTGGGCGGAGTAGTGCATACCCATTCAACCTATGCCGTTGTATGGGCCCAGGCTGGAAGGGACATTCCTCCTTTCGGCACCACTCATGCAGATCATTTTTACGGAGAGGTGCCCTGCACAAGGAAGCTCACCCCTGAAGAAGTAAAGAAGGATTATGAACTGAATACAGGAAAAGTGATCGTTGAGCGGATGGGGAAGATGGACCCCCTGGCCGTGCCCTCAGCCCTGGTTAACTGTCACGGGCCGTTCATCTGGGGTATAGATGCCGCGGAAGCCGTCCACAATGCTGTAGCACTCGAAGAAATAGCAAGGATGGCATTCTACACCGTTTTGCTTGGAAAGAAGGAACCGGTGGACGATTACCTTCTGGATAAACACTATAAGAGAAAGCATGGCAAGAATGCCTATTACGGACAGAAGAAAAAATAAATAAGCGAAATATGACCGGGAAATATGTTATTGGACTCGATTACGGAACAGATTCGGTCCGTTCGGTGATTGTTGATACCTCCAACGGGGAGATCATCGGAACAGCAGTATTTGAATATCCAAGATGGAAAAAAGGCCTTTACTGCGATCCTGCATCCAACAGGTTCAGGCAACACCCTCTCGATTATGTTGAAGGGCTGGAGAACTCAATAAAAGAAGCAATGAAAGGCCTTGGCAGGGATATTATCTCCGGCATTGCAGGGATTACTGTTGATACGACTGGTTCAACACCTGTTGCCGTCGACAGGGAAGGAGTCCCGCTGTCTCTCAGACCAAGCTTTGAGGAAGACCCGGATGCCATGTTCGTACTCTGGAAGGACCATACCGCTGTAAGGGAAGCTGTCGAGATTAACGAAGTTGCGAAATCGTGGGGTGGAATTGACTTCACAAAGTTTGAAGGCGGCATTTATTCATCTGAATGGTTCTGGGCAAAGATCCTGCATGTTCTCCGTTCCAGCAGGAAGGTCAGGGAGAGTGCATTCTCATGGGTAGAACACTGCGACTGGATCCCGGCGCTTCTCACAGGCAATACCGACCCTCTTAAACTCCGGAGGGGCCGCTGCTCTGCAGGGCACAAGGCTATGTGGCATGAAGATTTCGGCGGGCTGCCCGATGAGAAGTTCCTCGTAAAGCTTGACCCCCTGTTGAAGGGCCTGAGAGACCGGCTTTTCAGTGAAACAGTCACCTGCGATGCAACCGTTGGGACTATTTCTGCTGAATGGGCGAAGCGGCTTGGTCTGCCAACTGATGTTAAAATAGGGGCCGGGGCCTTTGATGCCCACCTGGGAGCAGTAGGAGGAGAGATAACTCCATACCAGCTTGTCAAGGTGATGGGTACATCAACCTGCGATATGCTCGTGGCGCCTATGGAAGAAGCCGGCGGCAAGCTTGTTGCAGGTATCTGCGGCCAGGTTGACGGGTCGATTGTCCCGGGCATGCTTGGCCTTGAAGCCGGGCAGTCTGCTTTCGGAGATATATACGCATGGTTCAGCAGGTTATTGTTGTGGCCTGTTAATGAGATGGTTACAAAAATGGACTGGCTCGACGAAAAGACAAGGACAAGAATTGTGTCGGAGAGTTCCGACAGGATAATTGCCGAGCTCAGCAGGCAGGCAGAAAATATTCCGCCAGAGGAGAGCTCGCTTGTTGCACTCGACTGGCTCAATGGAAGAAGAACCCCTGATGCCAACCAGGCACTCAAGGGAGCCATTACAGGCCTTTCGCTCGGATCGGACGCGCCCAGGATATTCAGGGCTCTGGTAGAAGCTACTGCATTCGGTTCAAGGATGATCAACGAAAGGTTTATCTCCGAGGGTGTCCGCATCGACGGTGTGATAGCCATCGGCGGCGTTGCCAAAAAGAATCCCTTCGTGATGCAGATCGTCTGCGATGTACTCAACATGCCGATCAAAGTGGCGGCTTCTGACCAGACCTGTGCCCTCGGATCGGCAATGGCGGCTTCGGTGGTGGCGGGGATTCACAAGGATATCCCCTCTGCACAGAAGGCCATGGGCGGAGGATTCGAAAAGGTTTACAATCCCGATCCCGTCCGTGCGAAAACATATGTGGAGCTTTATGAAAAGTATAAAAAGCTTGGTGAGTTCATTGAAAATCAATTAACCTAGCCCCCAAACCCCCTGAAAGGGGCTTCAATCGTACAGAATGTTAAAGTCCCCTTCAGGGGATTTAGGGGCGATTGGACAGAGGAAGTTTATTTATTGAAAACAAATATTCAAAATAATATGAAAAAATCACTGACCATACTGACCGGAATTATTCTAGGTGCCTGTTTTTCCGTTAGCGCACAGACAGCCAATTCACCTGCCGTAAACCAGCTGGTGATAATAGCTAACAACCCGGGTCCCGTTATAAGCAGGGATATCTACGGGCATTTTTCCGAACACCTCGGAACCTGCATATATGGAGGTATCTGGGTTGGGAAGGATTCGAAGATCCCCAATACCGACGGCATAAGGAATGACGTGGTTAACGCACTGAAGGAGATGAGGATCCCCAACCTGAGATGGCCCGGAGGATGCTTTGCCGACACATATCACTGGATGGACGGGATAGGTCCGCAGGAAAAGAGAGCTTCGATCATCAATACTCACTGGGGAGGTGTGACAGAGGACAACTCCTTTGGAACGCATGAATTCATGAGGCTTACAGAACTCGTTGGTTGTGAACCTTACATCAGCGGCAACGTCGGCTCCGGGACCATACGTGAAATGTCGGACTGGGTTGAATACCTGACATCCTCAGCAGACAGCCCAATGACAAGGCTTCGGAAACAGAACGGCCGGGAGGATCCCTGGAAGGTGAAGTACTTTGCTATAGGAAATGAAAACTGGGGATGCGGAGGGAACATGACACCCGATTTCTACGGCGACGTGATGCGTCAGTTCTCGACATACCTGAAGGACTACTCGGGTAACAGGCTCTACAGGGTGGCCTGCGGAGCAAGTGATAATGACGTGGAATGGACAGAGGTCCTGATGAAGGAACCGAAAAACAGGAGTATGTTCCAGGGATTGTCGCTTCATTATTATTCGGTTCCGGGTGGATGGGGCCGTAAGAACAGTGCCACGAACTTTACCGAAGAAGACTGGTGGGAGACTTTCAGGCTCAATTATGAAATGGACAGGATTATTACTGCACACGAGGCTATAATGGACAGGTACGATCCCAGGAAGACAAAAGGCCTTGTTGTGGATGAATGGGGCAACTGGTTCCAGGTGGAGCCTGGCACCAATCCGGGATTCCTCTACCAGCAGAACACTCTCAGGGACGCCATCACAGCTGCCATTCACCTCAACATCTTCAACCAGCACGCCGAGAGGGTGAAGGTTGCCAACCTTGCTCAGGTGATTAATGTGCTTCAGGCTGTGATACTTACGAAAGAGGATAAGATGGTGCTCACTCCAACATACCATGTCTTCAGGATGTTCAGGGTACATCACGACGCACAGCTTCTCAAGACGGATCTCCGCTGTGAGAATTATACGGTCGGTGACAGGGGGATACCGGCACTTACCGCCTCGGCTTCGGTCGACAGGGAAGGGAAGGTGCATGTTTCCCTGGCAAACCTGAATCCGGGCAAGGAAATAGTTGTAAATTGCCCGGTGATAGGAGAAACATTTAAGACAGTAACGGGAGAAGTACTTACTTCAAAGGAGATGGCCGCTTACAACACCTTTGAAAAACCGGAGGCAATAAAACCGGCAGTTTTCAACGGTTTCAGGCTGAAGGACGGTATGCTGACGGTGACAATGCCGCCCAAGTCGGTGGTGGTGCTCGAATTAAAGAAATAACCTCTCCTCCACCTCCCGAAAAGTCGGGACAGGCTCTCCCCCAGAGAGGGAGGGGTGATTTGAATATAAGAAGAAGTCCCCCTCTCTCTTGGGAGAGGGGGATTTAGGGGAAGAGGTATCGACGAGGGATAGGAAACTTTATAAGTAGTTTTAGATGAAAATAATAACTTTCCTTTTTCTTATTTCTGCATCTTTTCTTTTCTCATGCCATAGGAAGCCGGTGTCCGCGGATTACCCGATTCAGCCTGTTCCCTTTACATCGGTCAGGCTGACCGATGATTTCTGGGCACCGAGGATAAAGAAGAATGCAACAGTTACGATCCCGATAGCATTCTCATACTGTGAATCAACCGGCAGGGTTAAGAACTTCGAGGTTGCCGGCGGTCTCGATACGGGAAGGTTTGTCGGGCTTTATCCCTTCGACGATTCTGATGTTTTCAAGATCATCGAAGGTGCAAGCTATTCGCTTCAGACATATCCCGACAGGGAGCTTGAAGCTTATCTCGATACACTTATATATAAAATAGGTGCGGCCCAGGAAGAGGATGGTTACCTCTACACAAACAGGACCATCGCAGAAATGCATGGGGGGCAGGGGCTGCATGAATGGGCAAGTAAAAACAGGTGGGAGCTCGATTCGGTGCTGAGCCACGAACTCTATAACCTGGGTCATCTTTACGAAGCCGCTGCCGCCCATTACCAGGCAACAGGCAAAAGATCATTGCTGGACATTGCCCTTAAGTCAGCAGACCTCGTAAACAACGACTTCGGCCGGGATAAGGTAAAGGTATACCCCGGACACCAGGTGATCGAGATGGGGCTTGTAAAGCTTTACAGGGTGACCGGTGAGAAGAAATACCTGGATCTTGCCAGGTTCTTCCTCGATATAAGGGAGAATGGCAGCCAGTACAACCAGGCACACAGGAAAGTTACTGAGCAGGATGAAGCAGTAGGTCACTCAGTAAGGGCTACATACATGTACTCGGGAATGGCTGATATTGCTGCAATTGAAAAGGATGAGGCTTACCTGAGTGCTATAACGAAGATATGGGAAGATATCGTTTACAGGAAAATGTATATAACCGGAGGCATAGGAGCTACCGGAGGCAACGAAGGATTTGCCGAACCTTTCTTGCTGCCGAATATGTCGGCATATTGCGAGACATGCGCCTCCATAGGCGATATCTTCACCAATCACAGGCTTTTTCTGCTGCATGGAGAGACAAAGTACATTGACATACTGGAGAAGACCCTATATAACTCAATGCTCTCGGGAGTTTCTCTTTCAGGCGACAGGTTCTTCTACCCGAACCCGCTGGAATCGAACGGTCAGCACAGCAGACAGGCATGGTTCGGCTGTGCCTGCTGCCCGTCGAATATTGCCAGGTTTGTCCCGGCTATTCCGGGTTACGTTTATGCCGTGACAGACAGGGATATTTACGTTAACCTCTTTGTTTCGAATGATGCTGAGTTCAACGTAGGGGTACGGAAAGTAAGGATAACACAGAAGGCGGATTTCCCATGGGAAGGCAGGGTTGATATTTCTCTTTTCCCTGAAGATCCCGGACGTTTTGCCGTGAGAGTACGCATTCCGGGATGGGTTGTAAATGAAGCTATTCCCGGAGGCCTCTACAGGTTTGACGATGAAGTGGCCCAGCCCTATTCCGTAAGTGTGAACGGTGCCGATACGGAGTTCTTTACCGAAAACGGTTATGCCGTGATCGAAAGGAAATGGGAAAAGGGAGATGTGATTGCCATTGACTTTCCGATGCCCGTGAGGCAGGTGGTTGCCGACGAAAGGATAGAAGCTGATGCCGGAAAAGTTGCAATCCAGAGAGGCCCTGTCATCTATTGCGCTGAATGGCCCGACAATAAAAGCGTTCTGAACCTTGTCTTCGACAGGAATGCTCCTCTGGTCTCCGAATACAGCGACACGCTTCTTGGCGGAACCAGGATAATCAGGGGCAGGGGCTGGCAGACGAGAAGGCTCCTCGACGGCGAGGTTGAGAATTTCAGTACGGAAACTATAACCCTGATCCCATATGCTCTCTGGAACAACCGCGGACCGGGGCAAATGATGGTATGGCTTCCTTCCGGCATTGAAAATGCGAAACCACTCCCGGCTCCTACGATCGCGTATAAAAGCACAATAAGGGCCAGCAAGATGACCAGGCAGATTTCTGCGATCAACGACCAGGAAGGTCCTGCAAATTCAAACGACCATTCCGTACCATATTATCACTGGTGGCCTGACAAGGACCAGTGGGTATGGATTCAATATGACTTCTCCAAGCCTGAAAGGATTTCAAAATCAAAGGTTTACTGGTTCGACGACAGGCCTGACGGCGGCTGCAGGATCCCTGACCGGTGGGAGCTGCTCTATCTTTCAGGGAATATATGGGAACCTGTCAGGGTAAAAACCGGCTATCCGGTTACGATGAACGCGTGGGACTCTGTTGCATTTGCACCCGTAAGGACTTCTTCAGTAAAAATAAAGGTAAAGCTTAACAAGGATTACTCGGCAGGTTTGTATGAATGGATAATTGAATGATGAAATTCATTCGGCACATTCTTATTTGTTCAATCCTTACATTCTGGTCCTCCCTGATCTGCGCGCAGGAGGATCATTATGTCTTTTCCCATCTCAATGTCAACGACGGGTTGTCGGAGAACAGGACCAAGTGCATAATCAGGGACCGCAACGGATTCGTATGGTTCGGGACCAGCTCGGGACTGAACCGTTTTGACGGTTATGAATTCCAGGTATTCACAAAGGGCGCCAATGATTCACTTTCACTTTTTGACAACGACATCAACGAGATCGCCGAAGACCATCATGGCAACCTGTGGATAGGTACAAAAACAGGGATTAACGTTCTGGACATTAATACTTATAATGTAAGGAGAATAATTCTCAGATCTTCACTTCCGCTTAATTGTGCAGACATTAATTACTGCACCGCGCTTACATCCGACTCCGAAGGAAATATCTGGATCGGGACTCATAACGGCCTGTTCCTTTACAGCCACTCCGACGGATCTGTCAGTCACATCCTGCTCGATGAGGAGGCATGCTACTCTCCCTTTAATAATATCACTGCCCTGGCAAAGGACAGTGGCGGGTCGGTCTGGATCGGAACAGGGAACGGTTATATCTACAGGTATAATCCGGGAATGAACTCTGTCGAAAAGCTTGAATCGCAGCTTCATTTTTCGGGTGATGCCAACGGGATCAGGGAACTCTATGCCGACCGCGAAGGGTTTCTGTGGATTGCAGATTCATACGGGCTCTTTGTATTCAATACAGAAGGAAGATCGTGGATGCAGGACTATGGTAATGCCCTTGCACCTGTCTTTTCGAAGCTGCAGATAACAGGAATAAACCAGGACGAAGACGGAAGGATGTGGATAACAACCGATGGCAGAGGTCTTTTTATAATTACCCGTGACGGTTTCAGGATTACCAATCTCCAGAACAGGCCATATGCCGACGATGGCATTTCAAGCGACGGCCTGATCTCGCTGTATATCGACAGGACAGGGATCAGCTGGATAGGCACAGCGAAGAAAGGGGTGGATTTTTACAAAAGGAATGTAAGGAAATTCAGGCTCATCAGGAATTATCCTACCGACGACAACAGCCTGGCAAATAACGACGTAAATGCCATAGCCGAAGACAGCAGGGGTAATCTCTGGATTGGAACGAACGGAGGAGGTGCCGACTATCTTGATGTAAAGACCGGGAAGTATACGCATTACAGGAATGATCCTGTAAATCCTAACAGCCTCTGCAGCAATAATGTCGTTTCAGTCTTCGAGGACTCCCGTAAGAAGGTCTGGATAGGGACTTACAGGGGAGGATTATCATGCTTCGACCCTGCAACCGGACGGTTTAATACTTATCGTTTCAGTGAAGATGATTCCACGACAATCTCCGACAACAGCATCTGGAGCATCTGTGAGGACAGCAGGCAGAACGAGAGCGACTTAAGAACGACGGGCCTTCCGGCAAAGAAACCGGAAGACCCGCCTTGCCCGCACGTCAGGGCGGGCGTGAAGGAAAGACAGTGCTACTTGGTATACATGAAGTTGGCGACGTGGATCGTGCCGTCGCTGAGTTTCACCACTAACTGCCGGCAGGTGTCGGCCCAGGACTTCTCTGTCTTCCAGACGAAGTTGTACCAGTTGGCCACC
>JALONU010000174.1 GCA_025454775.1 Bacteroidales bacterium
GTTCACGGCAGCCATCCTGGTTGCATACCTGTTCTTCGGCTGAAACAAATGAAAAATGAAGTATTCAATCATGAAAAAAACAGTCCCTTTACTGTTGATAGTAATTGTAATAGCCTCCTGCAGTCAGAGACAGGCATCTGACAGGTATTCAACGCAGTTCATTGACTCAACTGAAATGACAAATAACTTTTACGATAATACCGAAACTTTCAGTCTTCCCGTGACTGACCTTTATGTGGACGGTGAGATTGAAAACCCTGGCAAGGTTGATTTCTCAGGCCTTCCTGTAAGGTCGGTAATAGTTAAGGAGACGCTCCTCGATGATAAGGGAGGCGACAGGTTTACCGGAGCATTCAGGTATGACGGCTATTCACTTTTCGACATCCTGGAGAAGAGGATCATACAGAAAGTCAATTCAGCGGAATTCAACCCGATAATTGACCTTTATGTAGAAGTAGAGGGTTCAGGAGGGGAAAAAGCCGTGTTCAGCTGGGGGGAGATCTATTACCCCAATAACCTTCATAAGATAATTGTGGCATCGGCAGTATCGCGGATAGTCCCCTCCAAAACCAAAGATGTCTGGGAGCTGCCAGGATCATCGAAGATAGTAGCTGCCACTGACCTGATAACGGAACGGAATATTTCAAGTCCGGTGAGGATAACGGTAAGGTCCTGTCCGCTCTCCTTTGACGTTGTAAAGGGAATGTCTCAGATGTACTCAGAGAGCATCACACTATATAAAGGAGCGGAGAAAACAGGTGAGTTTTCGGAGATCCCGGGATCGTTGCGGCCGGTGACATTCAATACAATTTTTTATGGAAGGGGAAAGGGAATACACTCCACAAGCCCATTCATAGGATATATGCTTAAAGATGTTCTGAAAGACCTGTATCCCATGAGCAGGGTCAGCCTGAGGGAAGGAATCATGTGCATCACTGGCAGGGATGGATACAGGTGTGCACTTTCATATTCGGAGATATTCAACCGGAACGACCAGCAGGAATTCCTGCTGGTAAAAACCGAAAAGGGTGAAGACGGAGGACTTTTCCGTATGTTTGGTGCAGCCGACTTCTTTTCCGACAGGGCTGTAAAATCTGTCAGCAGCATACACCTTGGATTCTAGGTACCGGAGCAGGTAACGGAAGGTTATTCACTTATGCAATGGATCTTATAAAGGTATCGATACTAGTTATTGTCAGCATTATTGCCATTATCTGGCTGACTTCCAGGACTAAGCTGAATGCATTTGCATCTCTTTTCCTTGTCTCTGTGTTCCTGGCATTTACCACACTGCCGGCTGACACGGTTGTAAAAACCATAAAGGAAGGTTTCGGAAATACGATGGCTTCAATCGGGTTCCTTATCATTTTCGGGGCGATGATAGGGATCGCCCTCGATACTACCGGGGCCACCAGGAGCATCGCAAACTACATACTTTCAAAAACCGGGGAGAAACGCAGCGCCCAGGCAATGGGAATTACAGGATTCATTACAGGATTGCCGATATTCTGCGATTCGGGATATATTATCCTAAGCGGCCTGGCAAAATCATTCAGCGCAAGGGCAGGGATCCCGATGGCTTTCATGGCGACGGTTCTTGCATCTTCCCTTTATTCGGTTCACTGTCTTATCCCTCCTCATCCGGGAGCTCTGGCCGCTGCGGGAGTCCTTGAAGTTAATATAGGAAATCTCATTATAGCAGGAATTATTCTTGCTGTTCCCGGAGCCCTGGCTGCCTGGTTCTGGAGCAGTTTCATGATAAGAAAAGGAAACTACCCTCCAGCCCGGTATGACGAAGAGGCGGATAAACTGAAATCCGAAAAGCTGCCTTCACCGCTTCTTTCATTTCTTCCAATCGTGGTGCCGCTGGCTCTGATAACCTTAAAATCCCTGATCAGTCTTTTTGACATGGAAGGCGAAACTTTTATATTCAGGATATTCCGTATACCAGGAGAACCGGTCTTCGCCCTTGCAACTGGTGTAGTGCTGTCACTTTTGCTTCTGGAGAAGAAGACAATTGAATCTGTTAACTCAGTATTTGCCGAAGCTATCAGGAAGGCAGGACCGATACTCATTGTCACGGCTGCAGGAGGTATGTTCGGGATGGTAATCCGCGAAACCGGTATCGGCGAATCAGCAGGCAGGCTTTTTGCCGGAACGGGAGCAGGGCTGGCCGTTCCGTTCATAATAGCTGTTCTGATGAAAACAGCACAGGGATCGTCTACAGTCGCGATCATTACCACCGCGTCATTTGTACTTCCGATGCTCGAAATGCTGGGACTGGGATCCGAATGGGGAAGGATACTGGCTATGCTGGCCATGGGCGCTGGTTCAATGGCAGTCTCGCATGCAAATGATTCGTACTTCTGGGTCGTTTCAAGCTTCTCAGGTCTTGATACCAGGACCATGCTCAGGGTTTATTCTTCAACCACACTGGTGATGGGGCTGACGGTGTTTACCTTCGTATGGCTCTCTTCATTCTTTTTGTTGTGAATAACCCGACAGAAAGTTAACTTTGAAGGCTTAGCAAGGTAAATACATGGACTTCAGGAAAACAGCAGAACATATCTTTCTGGCAGGTGTAAGGGAAGTACTGCCCGGGAAGATAATCAGCGACCTGGTTTCATTGAGAGGGTCTGTTTTAAAATTCGGAGATCACTCTGCAGATCTTGACAAATTTGATAAAATCTACGTACTTGGTGCGGGAAAGGCCAGCGCAGCTCTCGGTCATTACCTTGAGAATATTCTTGGAGGCAGGATCACTGGCGGGCAGATAGTGACAAAATACGGTTACTTCTGCAAGCTGAAAAAAACAAAAGTTACAGAAGCCGGTCACCCTATTCCTGACGGAAACGGTTTTGAAGCTACGCGCGAGATACTCAGGATTGCTGATATGGCAGCTTCCGGCGATCTTGTGATATGCATCTGGTCGGGAGGCGGCTCGGCCCTGCTCGCTGACTACCCTGGTTCCTCGACTGTTCAGGAGATAATGTTTTTCAATGACATGCTTGTAAGGTGCGGAGCTTCTATACACGAGATCAACACAGTCCGAAAACACCTCTCAAATGTCAAGGGAGGCCTGCTGGCAAAGCATATCAGCCCCGCTGCACTGATAACACTATACCTTTCGGATGTGACAGGCGACCCTCCCGAGGTTGTTGCTTCCGGACCCACGGTCCCGGACACCTCAACCTTCAGCGATGCTCTTCAGGTAATAGAAAAATACGGACTGAAGAATGACATGCCTGCTTCGCTGCTTGATCATATCCTTGACGGGATCCGCGGAATAAATCCTGATACCCCCAAGCCTGGTGATGAAATTTTCGCCGGATCAAAGGTCTTGCTTGCAGGAAATAACATGAAAGCGCTGAAGGCTGCAGCAGCAGAAGCTGAACAGGCAGGTTTCACAACTATTATTGCGGATCCTGAGCTGAAGGGTGATACCACTGACACCTGTTCTCATTTAATTGACCTGATAAACTGGTACAGGAACGATCCCGGAGTAAGAAAACCCGTCTGTCTTCTTTTCGGAGGAGAAACAACAGTCAGGGTGACCGGAGACGGCCTCGGAGGAAGGAACCAGCATCTTGCACTTCAAACAGCCATCAGGCTGCAGAACATAAGGGGAGTTACCTTCCTTTCGGCCGGCACTGACGGTAACGACGGGAATACGGATGCCGCCGGTGCTGTTGTTGACTCTGAAACAGTGCATGACGCACTCTCAATGAATATAGTACCTGAAGATTACCTGGGTAAATTCGATTCAAACAGGTTTTTCAGGCGGGCCGGCGGACTCATCCTGACCGGTCCGACGATGACGAATGTAATGGATATTGCAATAGCTCTTATTGAATGAAAGCACTTGTTCTTGAGGATTACAACAACCTGGTTTACAAGGATGTACCTGATCCTGTGATCGGTCCCGGGGAAGTTCTGGTAAGGGTCAGGGCCTGCGGGATTTGCGGATCGGATGTTCACGGCTTCGACGGAAGCACGGGCAGAAGGATACCCCCACTTATCATGGGGCATGAAGCTTCGGGAGTGATTGAAGCAGCCGGGCCCGGGGTTGGCAGCTGGAAACCTGGTGACAGGGTAACATTCGACTCCACGCTTTACAGGCTCGACGACTGGTATACACGCAGGGGATTGTACAACCTCAGCGACAACCGTGAAGTTCTGGGAGTATCACCCGGAACATACAGGAGGAATGGCGCTTTTGCAGAATATGTGGCGATACCCCAGCATATACTTTATAAAATCCCTGATAATGTGACCTTTGAGCAGGCTGCCATGGTTGAGGCAGCTGCCGTGGCACTTCATTCCATAAATGTCTCAGGTATTAAACCGGGAAATTCAGCCGCAGTGGTAGGGGCAGGCATGATAGGCATTTTCATTGTAAAGCTGCTGGGAATAGCCGGTGCCTCACCTGTTATTGCCGTCGATATTGACGAAAAACATATTCAGAAAGCCCTGAAAGCTGGAGCAGGAGCTGCCTTCATCGCCTCTGACCCTCAGCTTCAGGAGAAGGTACAATTCCTGACGGATGGCCGGGGTTGTGACAGCGTTTATGAAGCTGTCGGCATGAATGATCCGGTGAAGACCGCGGTCGGTCTTGCCAGGCGGGGCGGCACTGTGACACTGGTTGGAAACACAACACCTTCGGTCGAATTCCCCCTCCAGAAAGTGGTGACTGGTGAATTGAGGATCCAGGGCAGTTGTGCCATCTGCGGGGAATATGATGCGATCCTGGATTTTATCAGAACGGGAAAGCTGAAAGTTGATGACCAGATCTCAGCAGTGGCTCCATTGTCGGAGGGGGCTTCATGGTTCAAACGTCTTTACGGGAAAGAAGAAGACCTGGGAAAAGTAATACTGGTACCTTAAAATAAACACATGGCCTTAAGAAAATACAGAATCTCGATCGCAGGCTGCGGGAAGGTCGCCCATATCCATGCACGTGCTGTAAACAATATCCCAAACGCAAAGCTGGCAGGTGTATGGAGCAGGACACCCGAGACGGCAAAATCGTTTGCCTCGGTCTGGAAAACAAAACATTATGAGAGTGTCAGACAGATGGTCTTCGAGAATGAGTCAGACCTGGTGATTGTCTGCACACCTCATCCTTTTCATCGTCAGCCGGCTGTTGAGGCTGCCGAGGCAGGAGCGAATGTCCTTGTCGAAAAACCCCTTGCATCGGATCTGCAGGATTGTGATGCCATAATAAACGCCTGCAAGGTGAGATATTTAAAGCTTGGCGTGATAAGCCAGAGAAGGTGGTATCCCCCTGTAAGGAGGGTCCGTGATGCCATAGATCAGGGAAAGATCGGTAAGCCTGTTCTTGGTGTTGTCACGATGCTTGGATGGCGCGACAAGGCATATTATGATTCAGACGCCTGGCGTGGAACGTGGCAGATGGAGGGAGGAGGCGTTCTTGTCAACCAGTCGCCTCACCAGCTCGATCTGCTGCTCTGGTACATGGGGGAGGTTGAGGAGGTATACGGAATCTGGAGTAACCTGAACCACCCCTACATCGAAGTTGAGGACACGGCACTTGCCATAGTGAAATTCAGGAATGGCTCCATCGGCAACATCCTGGTGAGCAACTCGCAGAAGCCGGGTATTTTCGGGAAAGTTCATGTTCACGGTGAGAACGGGGCTTCGGTTGGCGTTCAGACCGACGGAGGAGCAATGTTCATTGCCGGGATGACAGGTATTGCTCAGCCTCCCGTGAACGATCTCTGGACTGTGCCGGGAGAGGAGAAATTTCCCGGGAATTGGGAAAAGGAAGATGCTGAAGAATTCAGTAAGCATGATCCCATGGACTACTACATGCAGCTTCAGATTGAGGATTTCCTGGGAGCGATCGACGAAAACCGGCAGCCTGCTGTTAATGGCGAGGATGGAAGGAATGTTGTTGAACTCTTTACTGCAATCTACAGGTCGACACGCGATAATTTACCGGTGAGATTCCGCCTTAAGCATGAGCCAGGACTCGACGGAAGGCAGCATCTTATCAGTAACAAGTAACCAACTGATATGTCTGCACTGTACATAATTTTTATAGTCCTGCTGGGAGTTACCATGTTGCTGGTAATGGTTCTCAGGTTCAAGCTCAGCGCTTTTATTGCCCTTCTCATTACTTCAATATTTGTCGGCATTCTCGCAGGCATGCCACTTTCGGCCATTACGTCAAGCATCCAGGAGGGAATGGGAAGTACCCTCGGATTCATTGCAGTGGTTGTGGGCCTCGGTGCCATATTCGGGCAGATGCTCGAGAGTTCCGGTGGCGCAAGATCACTGGCACATTATCTGCTCAGGAAGTTCGGAAAGGACAAAGCATCCTGGGCTCTCATGTTAAGCGGTTTCGTAATAGGCATACCCATCTTTCTCGATGTAGGTTTCATTATCCTGATCCCAATCGTCTATGCACTTGCCAGGAATGCAGGCAAATCGCTTCTGTTCTATGCAATACCTCTACTGGCCGGGTTGGCGGTCACACATGCGATGGTCCCGCCCACGCCCGGACCAACAGCAGTAGCAAATATTCTTGGTGTTGATTTAGGCTGGGTTGTTTTATTCGGGGTCCTGGTGGCATTGCCAACGGCTATAATAGCCGGTCCTGTTTTTG
>JALONU010000175.1 GCA_025454775.1 Bacteroidales bacterium
TTCCCAGGGGGGATCTTTCGTTCAACACACTGGGCTACGGGAATGAGACCGGAGCTGTTGATCACCTCGACATATCGGAGCTGTACCTCAACCTCCGCTACGCCCCCGGCGAAACATTCTACGAAGGGAAGGTCTGGAGAACCTCCTACCCGAGTCTTAAGCCTGTCCTGAACCTGAAGATCGCCGGAGGGTCCGGTTTCATCCGCAACGATTTTGAATACCTGCGTCTCCAGCTTAACGTCACACAGCGATTTTATGTGTCGATACTGGGTTATACAGATATCACCTTCGAAGCAGGCAAGATCTTCGGACAGGTCCCCTACCCGCTTCTGTTCATCCACAGGGCAAACCAGACTTACGCCTACCAGAAGCAGTCTTACAACCTTATGAATTTTCTCGAATTCGTCAGTGACAGGTACGCGGGTCTCAATGTCGACTATTGCTTTAACGGCTTCCTGTTCAATAAGATACCTTTGTTCAGGGAACTAAAGCTGAGAGAGTGGGTCACCTTCAAGGTGCTTTACGGGGGCCTCCTCGACAGGAACCATCCTGACTATCATGACAATCTTTTCAAATTTCCTGTCTCCCCCGATAATATCGCAGAAACCTATACCCTTGAGAGGAAACCATATATTGAAGGGAGCATTGGCATTGCGAATATACTTAACCTCCTCAGGGTAGACCTTATAAAAAGATTTACCTATCTCGACAATCCAAATGTCAACGAACTGGGGGTCAGGATACTTATAAAAATTGACATATAAACTTTAATTTTACCTTTATTAAACCTGTATATTATGAAAAATATCCTTCTGATAAGCCTTGCTGCCATTGCGATGGCAGGGTGCAATTCAGGAAGTAAAAAAGCAGCTGATAAAGCTGCCGCAACTGCGATCAGGCAGTTTGAAATCAAGGAAGCATGGAGGACGGATACCATCCTGATGACTCCCGAATCTGTTATTCTCGATAGGAAAAGGGATGTGCTTTACATAACCAACCTGAATTTTGAACCGAGGAAAAAGGACGGTAACGGGTTCATCTCAAGATCGGACAGGAACGGTAAGATCATCGAGCTCAAATGGATAGAAGGTTTAAGCTCACCCAAGGGAATGGGTATAATCGGCGACACGCTCTTTGCCGCAGACGTTGATGAGCTGGTGCTGATGGATATCAACAGGGGAGAGATAATACGGAAAATCCCCATTGAAGGGGCCGGAATGCTTAACGATATAACTACCGACGGTAAGGGCAATCTGTACTTTTCCGACACCGACAGGAACAAGATCCATAAATATTCGGGAGGCCAAGTTACTGAATGGCTCGCCGAAGGCCTCAACGGACCAAACGGACTTCTTGCCGGTGAGGTTAGACTTCTGGTGGCTTCACAGGGAGGAAATGATTTTGCTTCCTTCGATCTCAATTCACAGAGCCGCGAGCTGCTGGCCGACAGTATAGGAAGAGGCGACGGCATTGCTTATACAGGTATTCCCGGGTATTACATAGTCACAGACTGGTCGGGTGAAATTTTCATGGTAAATCCCGACAGGACAAGAACTTCTCTGCTTAGCACAAAAGAAATGGGCAGTAACACGGCTGATATTGAATACATCGCCGAGGTTAACCTCCTGCTGGTTCCGACATTCTTCAAAAATAGCATTGTTGCATATAAACTGACCGAGAAACCAATTAATTGAAAACGCCATGAAAGTATTCTGGATTTTTATCCTGCTGCTTGCTTCCGTCCTTACGGGACATACGCAGGGCATCGAAGCAGATGATGCTATTGCCAGATACCGCAAGGGAGAAATAGTGGTCAGGGCAAAACGCGGCGCAAAGGTTGAAATCGAACAGCTCAGGCATGAGTTCTGGTTCGGATGTGCAATATCGAACAGCATCGCCAGTGACAGGATGCCTGAGAACGATAAAAAGCTTTACAAGGAAAAGTTCCTTGAGAATTTCAATTCAGCCGTCACCGAGAATGCTGTGAAATGGCCTGATATGGAGCCCAGGAAAGGTGAAGTTAACTACCGGACAGTTGATTACATCCTGAACTGGACAGAGGAAAACAAGATACCTCTCAGGGCGCATAATCTCTTCTGGGGTATATCTAATTTCATCCAGCCATGGGTGAAGGAGCTGAATGACCAGGAGATGATGAGAACCTTGCAGAACCGGGCGGAAACAGTGACAGCCCGTTACAAAGGACGGTTCGCAGAGTACGACCTCAACAACGAGATGATCCACGGCAATTACTATGAAGAAAGGCTCGGCCCGGAAATAACAAAGCTGATGGCACAGTGGGCTCAGAAAGGCGACTCCGGGGCAAAGCTTTTCCTGAATGATTATGACATCCTTACGGGCAACCGCCTCGATGATTACATGGCACAGATAAGGAGCTTCCTTAAACGGGGGGTTCCGATAGCGGGAATAGGGGTGCAGGGACATCTGCACGGGGAAACATTTGACAGGTCACAGCTTAAGAGGGCGCTTGATTCGCTTGCCATATTCAGGCTGCCAGTTCGCATAACGGAATTTAACATGCCGGGGCAACGCTCAAAATACTATGAGAAGAGGAATCTGAGGATGACCCCGGAAGAAGAGCAGCTCAGCGGAAAAGAGCTGGCCGATTACTTCAGGATCTGCTTTGCCCATCCTGCTGTCGAAGGAATACTTATGTGGGGCTTCTGGGAAGGAGCCAACTGGATTCCGCAATCGTCGATGTACCGTCGCGACTGGTCGATCACTCCTCTCGGCGAAGCATATAAAAACCTGGTATTCAGCGAGTGGTGGACAAAGGTGTCAGGAACTGCAGATACAAAAGGAGCTTTTACAAGCCCTGCATTCTTCGGGAAATACAGGGTTACTGTCGATGGAGTTTCAAAAGAGATTGATCTTACAAAGGAAGAAGGAAAAGTTACGGTGGAATTCTGACACAAGGCATTCTCAGGTTAGTCAAATACCTTTATCCTTCTGCTTGACGGATATTTCCTGAATACGGTGGCCTGAACTTTTATTTGACCCGTGTTCAACTGTTTAGTACATTTGTATTAACACGTCAGGATTATGGCAAGCCTGCTGCCCGGTTTTGATAATGATGTCTTCATCAGCTACCGCCAGAAAGACAACAGGGGCGAGCAATGGGTGACAAGCTTCGTTGAGGATCTTAGAAATGAACTCGACAAGACCTTCAAGGAAGAGATCAGCCTTTACTTCGACATAAACTCCCATAACGGAATCCTCGGAACCCACGACGTTGATGCTTCCCTTAAAAACAGGCTTAAATGCCTGGTATTCATTCCTGTATTGTCGAGAACCTATTGCGATCCCGGGTCTTTTGCCTGGGAACATGAATTCAGGGCATTTATAGAAAAAGCTTCTTCCGACGGTCTGGGACTCAGGGTAAAACTCCCCGGCGGCAATACGGTAAACAGGGTGATCCCCGTTCAGATATACGACCTTGAAATGAATGATGTCAGGCTCTTCGAATCGGTGCTCGGTTCAAAGCTTAAAGGCATTGAATTCATTTACAAGGAACCTGGAGTTAACAGGCCGATGACAAGAACCGACAGGGGTGAAAAGAATCTCAGCGGCACAAGTTACAGGAACCAGATCAACAGGGTGGCAAATGCAATCAAGGAAGTCATTTACGGATTGAAGAACGAACCTGCAGATTCTTTTTCATTAACAGGAAGTCCTGCTCCTGCCGGGAAATACTGGCCTCAGGAAAAACAAATAACGGAAACCAGAACTGCACGCCAGGAGAAATCCATAATAGTGCTGCCCTTCGAGAATATCAGCTCCGATCCCGGACAGGATTACTTCAGCGACGGACTTACGGAAGAGGTGATCTCCGACCTGTCTCTCGTATCAGGTCTCCTGGTTATTTCACGCCGCTCCGCGATGGCATTCAGGAACAGGAGGAATACCATCAGGGAGATAGCCGAAAAAGTGAATGTCCGCTATGTGCTCGAAGGCAGCGTCAGGAAGGAGTCGAACAACCTCAGGATCACTGCCCAGCTGATCGATTCCGAAAATGACGCACATATCTGGTCCGACAGGTTTACAGGAACCCTCGAAGATGTTTTCGACATCCAGGAGAAAGTTTCAAAATCGATCGTAGGAGCGCTCAGGATAAAGATCAGCGAGGGTGAAATGGAAAAGATCAGTGAAAGACCCATCGACAATGCCTTCGCATATGACTGCTACCGCAGAGCCTATCCCGAGATCATGTCATTCAACGAAGAAAAGATCGGTAACGGACTTAAACTGCTGCAGAAGGGAATTGACATTGCAGGTGAAAATGCCGTGATTTACGCAGGAATGGCTTCGGCATGCTTCCAGTATTTCAATGCCGGGATAGAGCAGGAGCATAATCTTCTCAGGGCTGAAGAATACGTCGGAAAAGCCTTTGCCCTTAATCCGGAGCTCGCTGAAGCCCATTTCGTAATGGCATGCATTGATACAATAAAAGGCAATCCGGTAAAGGGTATGGAGCATATCCTTCTGGCACACGCGGGAAAACCCGATGATCCCGAAATACTTATATGGCTGGCTGAAGCCTATACACTGATCGGGAGAAGCGAAGCATGCAGGAAGGTCATAGAAAAATGCAGGAAGATCGACCCGATAAACCCGATGATAGATTCCGTGACCGGCTGGAGTCTCTTCTACGACGGGAAATATGAAACAGCCCTGGATCATCTTCTCGCAGCCTATGAGGCAGCCCCCCAGAGCAGGATGAACCAGTTCTGGAAAGCACTCATCCTCTTTTACAACAACAGGGCTGAGGAATCACATGAATTCATCTCCCGGTATGTCGAAGAATCTGCACGGGATTCCTGGTCGCGGATTGCCGTCTTCCTGAAATTTGTAATTGAAGGAAACAGGGAGAAAACTACGGATCTGCTTACCCCGGAATTTGTTAAAATGCAATGGGCCGATCCCCAGAATTCCTACCTCATCGGGGCTTTGCTTTCGTGCCTGGGAGACAGGAAAAGCTCACTCGATTGGATCCGGCATTCGGTTGAGGGCGGATTTATGAATTATCCTTTCCTTAAGGAACTCGATCCTCTTCTGGAAAACATCAGGGGAGAAGAACTATTTACAAAGCTCCTCGAAGAAGTCAGAGACAGGTGGGTAAGATTTGAAGCCTACTGTAACATCAATGCCTGACATCACGGAATATGAGAATACTCCTTATCAAGCCCCCTCTAAATCCCAACCTTCTGACACTCTCACTCTATGAGCCGCTTGAGCTGGAATACCTGGCTGCCTCTGTGAAAGATCATGATGTCAGGATCCTCGACATGAGGATCGACAAAGATCTTCACAGGGAACTTGCAGGCTTCAGACCGGCCCTGGCAGGTATTACGTCATATACCTGCGATTACAATACCGTCGTGCAAATATTGAAGGAGATAAAAGAATTTGACAGCTCGATCAGGACCGTCGTGGGCGGACATCACGCCACTTTCATGCCTCATGACTTTGTACTTCCCTCCGTCGATGCCGTCTTCATGGGGTATTCCGACCATTCCTTTCCTGCATATGTAAGCTCATTCAACGACCGGGAAAAGATCGGAATGATACCCGACCTGATGCTTGTCACCGGCGGGAAAGCTATGTTTACTGCCAGGGAGAGACCTTCTCCCGACCTTGACAGGCTTCCTCTGCCTGAAAGGGATCTTGTAAGAAAATACGGTAAAATGTACCACGATCCTGCAAGGAACAGGCTTGTCCTGCTGATGAGCAGCCGCGGATGTCCCTTCCGCTGCAATTTCTGCGCCTGCTGGAAGCTGATGGACGGGAAATATTCCTGCCGGTCACCCGAATCGGTGGTCGAAGAGCTGCATACGATCCCCGATGAAAAAGAGATCATCTATTTTTCCGACGACAATACTTTCCATAACCCGGAAAGGATGTTCCGCTTTTGTGAGCTCATCAGGAACAACGGCATAAGAAAGCAGTTCCAGATGTATGCCCGTGCCGACACAATTGTAAGCCACACGGAATTATTCAGGGAGATGGCAGCCGCAGGACTGAAGTACCTGACGGTTGGATTTGAATCATTCAGCAACAGTGATCTCGATTATTACGGAAAAAGGACTTCGGTAGAGATGAACGACAGGGCTGTAAGGATACTCAAGGATCTTGACATTTACATCCTTTCTCATTTTATCGTCAGGCCGGAATACACCGGGAAGGAATTCGACAGCCTGTTCCGGTATGTCTCGGATAACAATCTCTTCAGGCCTGCATATCCTGTGCTGACTCCCCTTCCCGGCACTGCCCTGTATGAAAAAACCCTTAAAACCTTTATTATATCAAATTTCGACTTCTTCGATTTCACACATTCCGTCCTGCCCACAACGCTGAGCACCAAAGAATTCTACAGCCAGCTTACAAGGATCTATGTAAGGAGCTTTTCGATATCCAGATACCTGAGACACAGGTTTAACAGGGCATTCTCAAGGAAGCCTGAAAAATATTTCACCGACAATACCGACGGTGTAAACGTGTACAGGCTGCTCCTGATATCATTTCACACCATAAGGCTTTATTTCAAGATGAAGTTTGCCTACCGGAAAAAAGGAAGGTTCACTGGTAATAATCT
>JALONU010000030.1 GCA_025454775.1 Bacteroidales bacterium
CGGTCAATAAATCCGAATTCTACAATCCGAAATCCGAAATCATCTCATTCATATCTGAGTGACTCAACCGGGTTCCGGGTCGCCGCCCGCCAACTCTGCGAAATCCACCCCTAAATCCCCCAAGGGGGACTTTTCATTCGTATCTTAGTTTCGTTTTCTATTCTTTGAATAACACTTTCTATATTGTTTTCAATTTCTGTATTAGTGAATCTGATGACCTTAATAAAGTACTTTTCCATTTCTGCAGATCTGCCATCATCATATTGTTGCTGGAAAATATGCATTTCTCCATCAATCTCAACTACCAACCTGGCCTCATGACAATAGAAATCAGCAATAAAAAAGTCTATAGGATGCTGGCGACGGAATCTTACACCGCATATCTGGGAGTTGCTGATTCTTTGCCAAAGAAGCTTCTCGTGGACTGTCATATTCTTCCGGAGGAGTCTCGCAGCTTCAAAGGTCTCAGGCTTTGCTCCGTAATACATCGGCTTCTCAATTTCTTCCATTATTCTTTCTCTCTTATTGTTTCTCTTAAGCCCCCCTTGGGGGGTTGGGGGGTCATTCATACCTCAATGCCCTCACCGGATTAATTCTTGAAGCCCGGTAGGAATGGAAGAAGACGGTGGCAACCACCACGAAAGCTGAAACAACAAAGGCAACGACGAAAAACCATGGATTTATCGTGGTTTTGGATGAGAAATTACTCAGCCATCTTCCCATGAAATAATATGTTACCGGCACTGAGAGCAGCGAGGCCACTAATACCAGCACCAGGTTTGACCCAAGGAAGGAGTAGATGACAGATTTTTCCGAACTGCCAAATACTTTTCTTATTCCTATTTCCTTGGTTCTTGTCCTTGCGATAAACAGCACAAGTCCGAACAAGCCGAATACTGCAATAAGCAGCGTGAAAAGGGCAAATATTGAAACGATTGTACTTAAATTCTTTTCGGATGAGTAGAGACTCTCGATCAGCGATTCAATTGAAGAGTATCTGAAAGGCCTGTCGGGAGCAACCTTTTTCCACTCACTCTCAAGAAGGGGAAGGATTGAATTGAGAGTGCCCGGCTTGTAGTGCACAAAGACCTGCTGTATATACTTGTCGGTCATGGTTATTGAAAGAGGCGGGATATCGGTATGTATCGAATGCAGGTTGAAATCCTTAACGACACCTATAATGTTCAGGTTTCCCAGCTTTTGTCCGACAGGATCAGTTATTCCGAGCGACTTAACCGCAGTCTCGTTAAGCACAACCGACTGGGTGAGATCGCTTCCGAAATCCCTTGAGAAGGTCCGTCCTGTAACAAGGGGAATGCCCATTGTCTCGATGAAATTGTAATCGACTGCCAGCCCCTCGACCTTTACCTTCAGTTCCTTATCCTGGAAATGAGGATACATCGTTACCATCCATCCCTGCATGGGAATACCGTTCATGACTCCTGCAGCCATGATTACATTCGGATTGGAGCTGATACTATTGATATATGATGAATATCCGGAAAAGTTTCTGCCAAGCTCAATTATGAGGATGTCATTTTTAAAGTGTCCTGTATCTTTCGACACTGCATACCGGTACTGAGAGCGGATAATGAGAGTGCTTGACACGAAGGTGCAGAATATTAAAAGCTGAATAACGATCAGCGCAGATCGTAAATGTTGTTTTGTCTTGCCTGTGATCAGCCTGTTCCTCAGAATGTCCATTACCTTCAGACGCGAAAGATAGGCAGAGGTATAGATACCGGAGAAAATGCCAATCAGGATAGTAACTGTCAGGTATACAGTGGCATACAAATCAATATTGGATTTCATTATTATGAGTCTGGTTTGAAACAACCGGCCAGCATATGGAAGGGCAAGCTTCATAAAGACGACTGCCAGCGGCAGCACCAGGAGAGCTAAAATTACCGATTCAAAAAGCAGTTGATCCCTTATATTCATATCGGCTCCCCCGAATGTTTTCCTGATCCCTATTTCCTTTGCCCTCGAAGCTGATACAGCCGTAGAAAGAATAATATAGTTCAGCGCTGCAACAAGGACAATGAGAAAGGCGATCGCAGAAAAGAGCTTAACGTTTTTGATATTACCTGTAATCCCTGCATTTGCCACTTCTTCCGACCTGAGGTAAACATCCGTGAGGTTCTGAAGTGAATAAGATTTATCGGGGTTTTCGCTGATATGCTTTTTTTCAAAAGCCCTTAGCTGCAATTCAAGATCTGCCGGATTTGATTTCCCCGTCAGAAGTATCCACGTATTCCAGAAATCCATGCTCCAGTTTACGTCTGCATTAGTTATCGCGAAAGATTTATTGATCGGTTCGATAGTAAGCTTGCCGTTTACCAGGCATTGTGTCCTGAAGGTTGAGTTTGGAGGAAGGTCCCTGAAAACACCTTTAACTACGAAGACCATTTCCTTGTTATCAACCAGTCCGACGATTTCCCTGCCGACAGGATCTGTGCCATGGAAGATCTTTTCAGATAGTTCCTGAGAAAGGACAATAGAGTTCAGGTCATCGAGAATGCCTGCTGTATTTGCACTGCTGACCAGGGGGATTGTGAAGATGTCAAAGATGTCTGACCCTGTTGCGATTGCATCAGGGACGGATATCATCTCATCTCCTGCCTTCAGGACAAATCCTCTCATATACCTGGTTACAGCTGCTTTTTCAACCTGGGGAAATTCAGCTTTAAGGGTTGATGCAAGAACATATGGTGTTCCGGCCTGAGTCTGCTTGAACTCCTTAGAATAGTTAAGCACCCTGTAAACATTGTTCCTGTTCCTATGACCGCTGTTGTAGCTGAGTTCATTGATAACATAAACCAGGATAATGAATGATGCAGCCAGGGCTACTGAAAGTCCGAGGACGTTGATCGCAGCAAAGATCTTGTTGTGTTTGAGGAATCTGAGTGCGCTACTGAGGTAATTTCTAAGCATGATTGTTGAGTTATAATCGGTAAAGTTGAATTATAACTATAAATTTAAGTAAAAAGCGATCAGCCACACAGGCAAAGGATCACTTTAACTTTTTTTTAATTTTAGTTTCGCATTTCGCTGTTAATAGCGTAACGCTTCGACCGGGTTTCCTGCAGCTACCCTCCAGCGAAATCCACACCTAAATCTCCCTTCGCCTTCGTCCCGAGTCCTCGGGACTTCGGCAGAGCAAGGCAAGGGGAACTTTGAATTGCGGATTGCGGATTGCGGATTGCGGACTTAATTATACCAGTTTGGTAAATCCGAAATCAACAATCCGAAATCCGAAATCATCTCATTCATATCGCAGTGCCTCAACCGGATTCCTCGTCGCTGCCCGCCAGCTCTGCCAGCTGACAGTTACAAGTATTATTAAAAGAGCCATTAATCCAGCAAGCATAAAGATCCAAAAGTCAAGGGATGTACGATATGCAAAATTCATAAGCCAGCGGTTTCCTATGTACCAGGCAGCAGGGCTGGCAATAATGAATGAAATAAAGAACCATAAAATGAAGTCGCGGTTAAGCAACAGAAGAACTTCAGAAATAGTTGCCCCGTTAATTTTACGGATGCCGATTTCCTTAACCCTTGCCAGGCAAATCATGAAAATCTGTCCGAAAATGCCCATGCAGGTGAGCACGATTGCGACGATAGTAAAAAATGTGATTGAACCGGCCAGTTTGTCTTCTTTTGCATAGAATGACTGAAAAAATTCATCATAGAAGATAAAACTGAATGGCTCAAAAGGTGAAACAGATTTCCATACTTTGCTGATCTGATCAACCTGTTGTCCGGTGTTCCCCGGTGATAGCCTTACAGAAAGCACGTTCCCGGAATTTGCCCCGGTAAAGAGCAGAGCGAGTGGTTCAACAGCACTATGGTATGACTCGAATTTGAAATTTTTAATTTCTCCGATTATTTCGAAACCTCCCTCCTGCCCGTTGTTATATCTCTTTCCTTCAAGGCTTTCCCAGCCATACTGTTTACAGGCTTCTTCATTTATGAGACATGATTTATTTAGATCGCCATCTAGAAAATCACGACCCTGAAGCAGTTCCATCCCCATTGTTTTCAGATAATTATCGCCGACATAAATACAATTGAACGTGACTGACTTACCTTCAAAGTCATTGTCCATCCTGTGGTTGATCATACCCGGACAACCACTGCTGAGGGTAGTACTCTTTACAAAAGCGAGGCTGGCAAGTTCCTTCCTTAGCGCTTCTGTCTGCTGAAACCTGTATGGAATGTTAATTCGAAAAAGGAGTCCCCGGTCAAAGCCAGGATCAGAATGCTTTACAAAATTAAGCTGGCGGTAAATAATCATAACCACGGCAATCAGAGCTATGGATACTGTAAGCTGAAATGTAAGAAGGATCTTCTTCCATATCTGACTGTTGTTTATGTTCCCTTTAAAACCAGACAGGGACTCGATAATATTGAATCTGGAAAGTATGTATATGGGCGCCAGACTGTTGATGAGTATAACAATACAAACAACCACCAGGAAAACAGGTGCTACAGCAATCAGGTCGGGCCAGCTTACCTGTATCGCCTTACCAAACAATCTGTCAGAGTACGGCAGGGCAAAGTCGCAAAGAGCTAAAGCCAGGAGCAGGGCTATTGTTGTCCCGAGTGCTACTTCAGTAAGGGCATAGTTCACCAGTTCCTTCCTGCCGGCCCCGAAGGTCTTCTTAATTCCTGTCTCCCTTAATCTCGCATAATGAACCGATACGGAGTAGTTCAGGTAATTGATGCTTGAAAGCACCAGGATCAGCAATGCGATCGCCAGGAAAATCTTTAGCAACACCGGATTTCCTTTGGCATGTCTGCTTTTAACTGTCAGATCAGATAAATAAATATCATCAAGCCTTTGCAGGGAAAGGCTGTCGATATCCAGAGCCTTAAGCTTATCAGTAGCATTCAGCTCATTAATAAAGTTCCTTGGATTGATACCTTCCCTTAACTGTATAAAATGATTTGTGGGATTGTATCTGAATCCATTGACATTTGTTGATGAAACCCGGAACCTTTCATTCTCACTGTTTAAAATGATATCGGCGCTGAAGGTTGAATTAACCGGCAATTCCCTGAAAACAGAAGTGACAGTTCCGAAAAAGTAATTACCAATATTTACCTGTCTGCCAAGCGGGTCTTCAGTTCCGAACAGTGATCTTGCCAGTGCACACGACACAGCAACTGATTCCCTTCCGGCGAAAGCCTTACCTGAAAGGCTTTCAGCCAGCTCGACTGAAAAGATCGAAAAAAAGTTTTCGGTTGTGGTAAGCAGGTGAGTGAACCCGGCAGTCGTACTTGTCTGTTCATCTTTTATTGTCAGATCGTCACTTATATTATAGTCGAGAGGACAGGCATTTTCGACTGCAGGATAATCGGTAACCAGAACCGGGTGAAGATCCCAGTTGATATTGCACCGGTTCTTATTAACATCATAAATCCTGTAAATCTGCTTATGGTTTGCAAAATCATTATTTACAGTTGTTTCGGCATGGTAAAATAAGCCTATCAGGATACATGCTGCAAAACCAATAGCAAAACCGCATATAATAATAAAGGAATAAACTTTATTCTTGACAAGGCTGCGGAATGCTAACTTTAAATTCAGGTAAACCATAATACATCATCTTTAATTTCGGATTTCGGATTTTCGATTTCGGATTTTCGATTTCGGATTATAATACAGATATATCCGAAATCCATAATCCGCAATCCGCAATCAATTCATTCATATCGCAAAGCTTCGACCGGATTCCTCGCTGCCGCCTTCCAGCTCTGCCAGCTGAAACCACCCCTAAATCCCCCAGGGGGGACTTTTTGCTCCTACACTATTATAAATTTTTAATTATTCATAATTCCGTTCGTTTTTCAAAGCCCCCCTTGGGGGGTTGGGGGGTTTTTAAATTGCGGATTTTGGATTGCGGATGACGATATTCCATATTCCAATGTGATAAATCCGAAATCAACAATCCGAAATCCGAAATCAGCTCACTCATACCTCAATGCCTCCACAGGGTTCCTCGCTGCCGCCTTCCAGCTCTGGAATCCGACAGCAAGAAGGGCTATCATGTAAGCCAGAGCCGGACCGGCCACAAATGCCCAGTATGGCATAGGAGTACGGAAATTAAACCTTGCCAGGAATATTGTTCCAAGGATATAGGCAATTGGTATTGAAATAACGGATGCAATCAATATCCATCTTGAATAGCTCATGCCCAGAAGTCTTAAAATTGATGCTATAGTTGCACCGTTGATCTTCCTGATACCTATCTCCTTTGTTCTGCCGGCAGCTGTAAAAGCAGCCAATCCGGATAATCCCATACAGGCAAGGATAACTGAAATTATGAAAGCGAGGCCGATTATCTCCGAGACAGTCGTCAACTCACTCCTTTCCGGCAGATCACTGTAAAGGTTGATCTGCCAGATTTTATCAGGTTCATACTTCGCAACAACTTCCTGTACTCTCCCTGATATTCCAGGCATATCTGCATTCCCGGTTTTTATCAGCAAATTGGTTTTGCCTTCCTTTGATAATATGATAACCGTCGGAGTATATGGTCCTGCCAGATCCAGGGTATGAAAATCTCTGAAGACACCGATTATTGTTCCTTTTTTTCCATCTATTGTAATTGTCCGTCCCACAGGATCTTTATAATCCATTATCCTGGCGGCTACATCATTAATAACAAAAGAGGAAGAATCAGAAGGGAAAGCCTTATCAAAATACCTGCCATAGCTTACATTAATGTTAACAGTCCTAAAATATTCCTGATCAGCATCGACACGCCAAAAGTGCAGCTCCTGAGCAGGATCTTTTCCTTCCCATCCGACATCATTTGTAACCCTGGTTCCCCTTGCAGGAATACAACTTGAGAAACTTACTGATTCAATACCGGGGATTGAAAGAAGGTCATTTCTTACGTATTCGGCATGAGCCTCAAGACCTTCAGAATTTGGAATTACAAGCATTCTATCCTTTTCAAAACCAAGATCATAGTTCCTGAAATAAGTGTCCTGCGTTTTCACTATCATCATACAGATAATTAGAACAACAGGTATTGTAAACTGGAAAACTATAAGGCTCTGGCGGAAGAAAGAAAAGCTGTGGCTCCTGACGATCTTGCCTTTGAGGACATCTACAGGCTTTGATGAGGCCAGATATAATGAAGGCAGGATTCCGGATGCCAAGGCTGTAAAAATGGTGATCCCCGCAAAGATGCCGATCACCTCAAAATCTCCGGCGCTGAAACTTATGTCGCTGTTAAAGGCTTTGTTGAGAGCTCCTATTGCAAGCCTGACAAGATCGATCGATGTTGCCAGGCATAAAAGAGTAAGTAGTGTGGTTTCCCCGAGATGCTGTGATACTATTGAAAACTTCCGGGCTCCGGCCACCTTCCTTATGCCGGCTTCGCGATATCTTCTGATATTAAGCGCTATAGATAGGTTTATGTAATTGAAGCATGCTATGAGGAGAATCGCAAAACCTATGCATCCAAGGATTACGATATACTGCAGTTCCTTCCACACTCTTTTTCCTCCTGAATAACTGTAGAGGATCTTTTCACTCAGAGGAAAAAAGAAAAGTTCCTGGTTTTTAGTTGTTTCCTGTTCGCTTATCAGCTTCTTCACCCTTTCATTAATGCTTTTAAGGCTGGCATCCTTATGCAGTAAAGTCCAGATCATACTTGCGGAAGAACCCGGTTCAAGCGCCTGTTTGTTTTCTGTGATGAACCTCTGAAATGGTATGATGAAATCAAACTGAAGATAGGATAGAGAAGGTATATCATTTAAAACAGCCGAAACAGTGAATGTCTCCTGTTCTGAATCCTTCCTTGCAACAAGTGTCTTCCCGACACAGTCGGCAGATCCGAAAAGTTTCCGCGCCATCCTATCGGTAATGGCAATGGAGTTATTCTCAGCAAGGGCGCTCTGAACCGATCCTGTTTTAAGAGGAAATGTAAAAATGGAGAGGAAATCCGGATCAGCATAGATCCCATTTTCGGTATATGATTTTTCACCTGCAATAAATGTCTTGCCGCAATCGACGATCCGGGCCAGTGATTCTATTTCAGGGACGTTGGCTATCAGCAGGTCAGACATGGAGGCCGACAGCAGCTGTTTTGGAAAACGATCGCCGTTGAAGTAGGTGACATTTGCTTCAACCTCATATAATCTTCCATAATTCTCATGAAACTTGTCATAGCTGAAAGCCCTTTTAATATTAAGTGTTGCTACTATCGAACATGTTAGTCCGAAAGTAAGACAGAGGTAATTCAGTAATGTAAAGCTTTTATTCCGCCATAGGAACCTGAAAGCCGTCGTAAAAAAGTATTTAAGCATATCCGAAATCTAAAATCCGAAATACAAAATCTTCTCATTCATACCTGGGTGCGTCCACAGGATTCCTCGTCGCCGCCCGCCAGCTCTGTGAAGTCGACCCCTAAATCCCCCAGGGGGGACTTTTTGCTCCTACACTATTATAAATTATTTTATTATTCATAATTCCGTTCGTTTTTCAAAGCCCCCCTTGGGGGGTTGGGGGGTCAAAACCTAGCCCCCCTTCAGGGGGGTTGGGGGGTCACTCATACCTCAATGCCTCTACCGGATTCCTCGTCGCCGCCTTCCAGCTCTGCCAGCTTACCGTTAGAACTGCAATGATGACTGCCGAAACAGCCGCAACGGCAAATATCCACCAGCTGACCGCCGTTCTGTAAGCAAATCTTTCCATCCAGTCATTCAGAAACCATACCGAAAGGGGAATGGATATCACGACAGCAACCAGCACCCATTTCAGAAAGTCGAGGTTCAGCATCAACAGAACCCAGGATACAGAAGATCCATTAACCTTTCTGATCCCTATTTCCTTCCTTCTTTTTATGATCGTGATCAGGGAGATCCCGAATAGCCCCATAACAGAAAGCATGATCGCAAGAAGTGAAAAGGCCGTTAATATCCTGAGCTGGTTTTTTTCACGCTGGTAGAACTGCTCAATCCTGTCCGTGAGGAAGGTCGTTTCAAAAACCTCATCAGGTGCGGCCATAAGAAATAACTCCCTCAGACGGTCAATAATCACTTTGTCATTAATTCCGTCTGTCCTGACGGCGACAAGTCCCATCTTTGAAGGATCCTGCTGAAGTATCACCACGGGCTCAATAAGTGAATGAAGCGAATGTGCATGAAAATCACGTAAAATACCCATAACGTTGAATACCAGTAGTTTATCGCCAGCTTTCACATTATATTTTACCGCTGCCGATTCATTGATAAGAATTTCAGGCAATCCTTCCTTATAAGGACCGAATGATGAACCGTCGGTCACTTCCATGCCGAGAAGCTCAACCATCCCCTCTCCCATTATCAGTCCGTCGAAGCGGACCTTCTCTCCTCCCTGGACAGCCAGGTTGATAGGCAGGAAATTACCGAAAGGAGGTATAAATGATCCGCCGGCAACATTTTTCACCCCCGGAACTTTTCTCATCTCATCACATATTGTCGGAAAGCTTTTTCTTAGTTCATCCGAATTCAGGCCTGCTACAAGAACATTCTCGGGATTCAACCCTTTGTAACCCGACATCGAATACCTGACCTGCTTCGAAACTGCTATGACAACAGTTACCAGGACCATGTAAATCGTAAAATGAAGTACAAGGAAAGAATAGTTCCACCTGCCTTTCCCGGTGCGTCCGGAGTTATTTCCCGTAATGAGTTTGAGTGCAGTCTTCCTGGAATAATTGAGACCTATCAGCCATCCTGTGACAGTTCCGGTAAGAATGATCAGGAGCACCAGGAAGAGCCAGAGCTGTGGGGTGAGGAATACCATTCCCGTAAGGGTTTTATTAAGGGTATTATTGATGAAGTCGATGCCAAAATCTATGATGAAGGCTGCCGGGAAAAGGCTGATCAGGACAACCAGAGTCGACTCTATTATTATTAACCTGCGGATCTCTCCGAATGAAGCACCGAAAACCTTCCTTGTTCCCAGCTCGTGAACTTTCTCTGAAATGCCGGCGCGGGTGAGGAGGATATAATTGGCAATTGAAATGATAAGGATCAGAAGGGAAATCGCTTCATAGTATTTAAGTTCCTCAGAATTTCCCTGCCTGAGAAAATTGTTTCCGCCGATCTCTGCGGAACCAAAATAGATCTCCGACACCGGCTGAAGTCTGAATTTCAATTCTTCCTTGTTGTCAATATTTATCAGTTCCCTGTATTTCTCCATGCTCACGGAAAGCTTCTGCGGATCTGCATTCCTGTCAAGCACGACGTATGAAAGAAATTCCCGGCGATCCCAGTCGAGTGCATTTGTCCTGTCATATCCGTAGGCCCCGAGCGATTTCTGAAACTGCATGAATATCTTCTCAGACAACCTGATATCCGCGATAAATAAAGGATCCAGGGTCGAATTTGCAGGGAAGGATTCGTAGACACCCGAAACGGTAAGGTCGGAAAATCCGTCCGCAAATTTCACCGACAAAATCTTTCCAAGGGGGAAATCATCTCCGAAATATTTCTTTGCCGATTCCTCCGAAATTGCAATTTCTGTTCTTGATCCTGCAGCTCCCCCGGAAATGAATTTTATTCCGAGGATCCTGAATATTGAAGTATCGGCAAATCCCAGGCCGCGGTCACGGACCATTTCATGCCGGGAATTCCTCAGCTGAAAGGAACCGGTCTGGTAGTACCTGAAGAAATCCTTTACCTCGGGGAATTCACGCGACATCTCCTCTGCCAGAGGAAACGATATCTGGGCCGAGTTCCCGAAGATCACCCTGTATACATTCCTGTGACCGGGGATGAAAGTATCGAATGACCTTTCGTGAAATATCAGCGCTGTCAGAACAATAATACACCCGAGGCCTATGCCCAGTCCCAGGATGCTGATGGCCGAGGTGATCCTGCTCCTGAAGACGGATCTAATCGCAGATTTTATATCACAGAATATCATAATAAGTTTTTGATTATATAACCAAAATTATGCCACTTATGTAATCATCTGTATTACTGTTACATATATAATTATGTCATTAAAGCATGTATATTAAATTTACATTTTATAGTATAATTATTTTACGTTTTCTTGGTTTTCTTGTTGATAAGGCCTATCTTAACCGCTGTATTTTTTACCCTCATCCCCCGTAAAGGGAGGCTAAAAATAGAAGATGATTTTATTGGAGGTTGGGGGCAAAAAAACGTAGAAAACAGATATACAACAATATGCCAGGCCAGAAAGGAAACATACTGATCGTTGACGATAATAAGAGCATCCTCAGCGCCCTGGAGATTTTGCTTGCACCGGAATTCGGAGAGGTAACAACAATTCCAAATCCGAATCAGATACCGTCGGCGCTAAGGAAAAAAGAGTATAATCTCGTCATACTCGATATGAACTTCAGCGCAGGTGTGAACAATGGGAATGAAGGCATTTACTGGCTCGGCAGGATAAGAACTTCCAATCCCGATATTTCAGTTGTGATGATCACCGCCTGGGGCGACGTTGATACTGCAGTAAGGGCCCTGAAAGCCGGGGCTTCGGATTTTATCCTTAAACCATGGGATAATGAAAAGCTCCTGGCAACCTTAAGACTGGCACTGCAGCTCAACCTTTCAAGGATGGAGGTTAAAGACCTGAAAGAAAGGGAATCGGAACTGAAGAAGGAGATCAACCGCGATCAGCGTCACATTATAGGATCATCGCCTGAGATCATCAATGTGCTGAATATAGTAAAGAAAGTTGCCAGGACAGATGCCAACATACTGATCACCGGAGAGAACGGTACCGGAAAGGAACTTATAGCCCAGGAAATTCACCGGTTATCCAACAGGGCTTCCGAATTGCTGGTAACGGTAGATATGGGTGCCATCACCGAAACACTCTTCGAAAGTGAACTTTTCGGGCATGTTAAAGGTGCATTTACCGATGCCCGCGAAAACAGGCAGGGGAAGTTTGAAATTGCACACCGGGGCACCCTGTTCCTCGATGAGATAGGGAACCTCTCATTCCATCTTCAGTCAAAATTGCTGACTGCGATAGAAAACAGGCAGATATCAAGGGTCGGATCAAACCAGGTCATCCCGACAGATATCAGGCTGATATGCGCTACGAACAAGAAACTCGATGAAATGGTGAAGGAGGGACTTTTCAGGGAGGACCTCCTTTACCGCATAAACACAATCCACATCGAGCTGCCTCCCCTCCGCGAAAGAGGCAATGACATAATTACCCTCTCGGAATTTTTTCTGAGGATGTATATCCGTAAGTACAATAAACCGGAAATGCGGCTTAACAAACATGCGATCGATAAACTGATGGATTACTCATGGCCTGGAAATATCCGGGAATTACAGAACACCATCGAAAAAGCGGTGATCCTCAGCGAATCGGCGGTGATCAGACCAGAGGATCTCTATCTGAAACCGGCACCTGAAATAAGGGATCCCGGATCTTTTGCCACTCTTGAGGAAATGGAGATGGCAATGATCAGAATGGCTCTTTACAGGAACAGTGGTAATTACACTACAGCGGCAGAACAGCTGGGTATAACCCGGCAGACTTTATACAACAGGATTAAAAAAGAAAAACAGAATGATAAGTAAATGGCTTTCTGCCAACATTGTCATAAGAGTATCACTGATAGTTGCCTTTTCAGTCCTGCTCGGCTGGCTGATCTTCGGAGCAGCATCGCTCCGGTTTATATTGATCTGCTCGGTAATTCTCGTTATTCTGACGATAAACCTGATTTCGTTCCTCAACAGGACGAACAGGAATATCAGGTTCTTCTTTGACTCCGTAAGAAATGATGATTCCAAACTCTCTTTCCCCGTCGACAACAAGACCAGCAGCCTGCGTGAACTGAACCTGAGCATGAACAGGGTAAACCAGCAGATACAGGCTCTGAAAATAGAGAACCGGCAGCAGGAACAATACTTTCAGAAGATCCTTGAACACCTGGGTACGGGTATTATAACATACAACAGGAAAGGTTTCATCTTCCATGCAAATTCAGCAGCAAGGAGGCTTCTGTCTGCCGAGGTGCTTACACATCTTCAGCAGATTGAGAGGTTTGATAGAAAGCTGTACCAGGTTTTAAAAGATATCAAACCCGCAGAAAGGCACCTTGTTGCAGTGAAAACGAAGGAAGGAGAGATTCAATTGTCGTTGAAATCCGCACTCGCCGGCCCGGATGACAATGAGCTCATAATCCTGTCGATCCAGGATATTAAACATGAGCTCGATGAAAAGGAGGTCGATTCATGGATGAGACTGATACGGGTCCTGATGCACGAAATAATGAACTCAATCACACCCATCACATCTTTATCCGAATCACTGTCAAATATTTACCGCTCCGGCGATAAACCGGTCAGGCCTGAAGAGGTGACAGAAAAAACCATCGCAACCACCCTTCAGGGATTGAACGTCATTATGGATCAGGGAAGGGGATTGATGGAATTTGTTGAATCGTACCGTAAACTGACACGGATCCCGAAACCTGAATTGAAACCGTTCAAAGTTTCAGATCTCTGGACGAGGGTGAAGATTCTTACTGATTCACTTGACAAGGGGATGAATGCAGAGATTAAATTTCACACGGCAGATCCGGATATTGAAATCTTTGCAGATGTGAACCTGATCTCCCTGGTTCTTATCAACCTGATAAAGAATGCGCTGGAGGCAAATGAAAATAATCCTGAATGCAAAGTAAATATCAGTTCCCGTCTTAGTGCCGAGGACAATCCTGAGATCTGTGTTTCAGACAATGGTCCCGGGATCAGCCGGGAACACCTCGAGGAAATATTCATCCCGTTCTTCACAACGCGTGATAAAGGGTCCGGCATAGGATTGAGCATTTCCCGGCAGATAATGGGAGCACATGGAGGGACCCTGAAGGTCCGCTCCGATCCCGGAAATGAGACTATATTCTGCCTGAGCTTCCGGCGATAAAAACTTCCTTTCTGCTATTCAGTCTTTATGGAAGCTGCCGGATTAAGGATCGAAGCCTGGTAAGCTTTGTAGCCTATTGTAATAAATGTTATCAGGAGCGTCAGACAGGCTGCCAGGATTAAAAGAAGTATCCCGATTCTCGTCCTGTATACATAATTTTCAAGCCAGTTACTCATAATATAGTATGAAAGAGGCAGGGCGATGATAATCGAAACTGTAACGAGTATAAGAAATTCCTTTGAAATAAGTCTTACGATTACACCTTCATCAGCGCCGAATACTTTCCGGATCCCTATTTCCTTTGTCCTTTGCTCGACCATGTATGAAGCCAGGCCGAATAATCCCAGGCAGGCTATCAGGATGGCCAGAATTGTGAACAGGGTAAATATGAATCCCCTCTTTTCATCGGCTTCAAACTGATTGTTAAACCTCTCCGAAAGGAAAGTATACTCGAAGGGCAGACCCGGGAATACTTCTTTCCATTTGTTTTCAATGAAGCTTATTGTTTGTTCTGTATTCTTCCCGCTGAGCTTTACATATATTATATTATTTCTTTCCCGGTACAGAAGCATAAGTGACTCAACCTCATTGTACATACCTGTCTGATGGTAATCTTTCATAACACCAATAACCCTTGCATCAAGTACATTCCTGTTGTTCAGGTCTACTTTCTTCCCAATGGCATCTTTCCAACCCAGTCTGTTGGCAAGAGTTTCATTCACCACAACACCGGCAAGAGTGTCTGAAGGCATATCCTGCTGAAAATCACGACCATTTATGATTTTGATTCCCAGTGCATCAACAAAATCATGATCAACCACGGCAAAATTGATCCCTCTCTGAACCATACCCTGGTCGGTTTCCATGTTGAAGATAACTTTAGGTGAGCCTTCGCCCATTGGTGAGTTGGTCGATGTCACATACCTTATATCCTCGTTCTCCAGAAGTGTACGTTTCAGAACAGGATACTTCCGGATCATGTCCTGGTTGTTAAGCTGAAGTGTAATTATGTTTTCCTGATTGAATCCCTGATCCATGGTCTTCAGATAATTCAGCTGCCTGAAAACCACCAGCGTGCATACGATCATCGCAACCGAAATCGTGAACTGTATCACTACCAGGATCTTGCGAAATAAGCTTCCTGCTGAACCCTGAGTTATCTCTCCCTTCAACACTGTTATAGGACTGAATCTTGAAAGAAAAAAAGCCGGGTAACTGCCTCCGATAATCCCTACTACTATAATCACTGCCAGTAATGACAGGATCATTTCCGGGCTGTGTAAGATCGACAGGTCAAATGTTTTCCCTGCAAGCAGGTTAAATTTCGGGAGGAGAATGATCAAAAGTATTATGCTAACGAGCAGCGAGATCAATGTCAGTACTATGGACTCTGAAAGGAATTGTGATACAAGGAGTCCACGGCGTGAACCGACTACCTTTCGCAAGCCCACCTCCCTGGCTCTGCCGGCTGAGCGTGCGGTTGCGAGGTTCATGTAATTCATTGCCGCTATAAGGATCAGGAATAGGGCCACTATCCCGAAAATAACCACATAGGTAACGCTGCCTGTAGGTTCAGGTTCCCCGGGATTAGTGGAGTAAAGGTGTATCCTTGTGATCGGCTCAAGGATATATTCAATCTTGATTTTCAGAGGTTCAAAGATTGTCTTCATATGAGCATCGTACATACCCTGGATCTTTTTTTCAAACACCTTTACATCAAGATCTGCCGGAAGCAAGAGGTAGGTGAAAACCCCGAAATTGCCCCAGGTTCCAAGCTGTTTCGGCAGGTTGTTCCGTGCTGAAACGGCATCAAAGCGAAAATGCGAATTGGAGGGGACATCCTCTATCACCCCTGTCACTTCAAATGTGGTATTGCCTGTTGTCAGTATCTTACCTGTCGGGTCAGCATCTCCAAAATACCTGGAAGCAATTGTTTCGGTAAGAACTATTTTCCCGGGATCTTTTACGGCAGATCGTACCTCACCTTTCAGGACTTTATATGAGAAAATATCGAATAAAGTGGAATCGGCATAGAAAAAATTCTCTTCAATATTCTCCTTATCTTCAAACTTGTAAAGTGCACGGGGCATGTTTATAAATCGTACAAAAGACTGCACTTCAGGATAATCCTGGACCACCTGCGGGCCCATTGGAACCTGGGCAACGTTCCAGGTGAACTGGTCGTCGGTTTCAGTGATCTTCGATGAGACCCTGTAGATCCTGTCAGCATTCTCATGATACCTGTCATAGCTAAGCTCATCCGATACATAAATTATAAGAAACAGTGCGCTGGTAATGCCAAGTGTAAGCCCGAGAATATTCAGTAGGCTGTATCCAGCGTGTTTGCGAATATGCCTGACGGCAGTTTTGAGGAGGTTTTTTAACATCGGTATTCAATTTTGGGTTGGTTAATCTTTAAAATTATATCATTCTTTTACCTTATTAATGCATTTGAGTAAGATTAACAGATCATTAACATAATAAAGGTTCCAGGTTCCAGGTTGCAGGTTCCATGTTTTGGATTACCGTTACTCAGAGATCGTTTTAAAGACGTTATTTTTTATAAAGTGCAACAGTAGCCGGAAAAAATCGTCCTTATACAGACCTTATAACTGAACCATGATTAAGACCTTTTTCCGTCTGGCATTCCGTAATATTCTGAAGAACAAGGGATTTGCATTCATTAATATTTTCGGGCTTGCGATCGGGCTCACAGCTTCATTGTTGATTCTTCTATGGATAATGAATGAGCTGAGCTATGAAAAATACAATCTTAACGCTGAGAATATCTATCGGGTTGAAGAAGATCAGTTCTATTCCGGAGAACGGTATCACGTTACTGTAACCCCTCATCCGAGCGGCCCTGTATGGAAAGAAAAAATCCCGGAGATCAGGGAGCAGACACGTATAAACCGGCTACCGCGGATATTATTCCGTCAGGATGAGAAAGTATTTTTTGAATCCGGGATCGTAGCCGCTGACTCGGGTATGTTTAAAATATTCACAATGCCTTTCATAACGGGCGATCCGGAGACAGCCCTCAGATCCCCTAATTCAATAGTACTTACGGAGAAACTTGCTCTTAAGTATTTCGGAGAATCAAATCCCATGGGAAAGATCATCACCCTGGAAAACAAGCTGGAATTCACGGTAACAGGGGTCATGAAAAACCTTCCGCAGAATTCAATCTTCACTTTTGAAGGGGTCATCCCCTATTCATTCCTTAGAAAGATTGGCGCAATTGACGACCATTGGGGCAACAACTCCATACTCACATTCGTTCAGCTCGAGAAAGGTTCTGATCCAAAAGCGGTTGATGCAAAGCTTACTGATGTCGTTCTGGGTTTCATGCCTGAAACAACAACAAAATATGTCCTCTTCCCCCTTCTTGATATCCACCTGCACTCACAATTCGGCTTCGAAGTTTCAAAGGGCCCTGTAATTGTGGTTTATATTTTTGCACTCATCGCGATCTTTGTTCTGATTATTGCATCAATTAACTTTATTAACCTGTCGACGGCAAAAGCATCCGGCAGGGCGAAAGAGATCGGAATAAAGAAGGTTACAGGGGCAGATCAGAAAACACTGATCCTGCAGTTTATCCTGGAATCCCTCGCGCTGGTATTCATTGCCCTTGTTTTGGCCGTTATCCTTGTAGGCCTGGCGTTACCGGTTTTCAACAATATCACAGGGAAGAACTTTGGCCTCAGCGACATTTTCAGGGTTAACTATATTCTGAGTGTCGCCGGTACAGGATTGCTTACTGGTATCCTGGCCGGAGTATACCCTGCCTTTTATCTTGCATCTTTTAACCCTGCTGCTGTTCTGAAAGGCGACCAGGTCAACGGGAAAGGCAATGTCAGGTTCAGGCAGATCCTCGTTGTAGTTCAGTTCACCCTTTCGATCCTGATTGCTGTTTCAGCCATTTTCATGTACCGTCAGTTAAAACATCTTCAGAACAAGGACCTTGGATTCGACAAGGAGAATCTTGTATGCATACCGATGGCACAGGACATGAGGCCAAAATACTCCTCACTTAAGACTGAGATGCTGAAAGAACCTCTCATCCAGGGGGTTACTGCAGCAAGAAGTAACCCGGTAAGAATCGGGAGCAACTCCGGAGGAGCAGACTGGGAAGGCAGGGATCCTGAAAAAAGGGTGCTGATAGGAACCAACGCAGTCGATTACGATTATCTCAGCACGATGAAAATGAAGCTTCAATCTGGAAGGGACTTTTCGCGGGAGTTTGTATCGGATTTTGCAGCAGATACCACCGGAAATTTCCTTGTAAATGAGGAAGTGGTAAAAATCATGGGTGTTGATGATGCTGTAGGGAAGAGCTTCAGCTTTATGGGACTGCACGGAAGGATCGTGGGCGTACTTAAGAATTTCAACTTCAAGGGTGCCGATCAGCCAATAGAGCCGATAGCATTTGCACTGGCCGGACCTCAGTATCTGAATGTCATTCTTATAAGGCTTACCCCGGGAAGCATCCCCGAAGCCCTAAAAACGGCTGAGAAAGTGTGGAAGAATGTTCTTCCCGAATACCCGTTCGACTATACTTTTATCGATGAGGATTATAACAATCTTTTCAGAACACAAATCAGGCTGACCCGTTTACTGCAATACTTCACGGTTCTGGCAATCATTATTGCATGCCTCGGCTTGTACGGATTATCAGCATATTCCACCGAAAGAAGGACAAATGAAATAGGGATACGAAAAGTGATGGGTGCCGGCATTCCGGCTATACTTTTCTCAATGGTCAAGGAGTATTTGCTTCTTGTTGCCATTTCCCTGTGTATTGCTCTACCTGCAGGCTGGATCATAGTGGAGAATCTTCTTAAACAGTTCGCCAGCAGGATCGAAATCAGTATCCTGGTTTTCTTTGCGATAGCAGCCGGTGCGCTGGTCATAGCCCTTGCCACTGTAACTTTCCAGGCAGTAAAAGCGTCATTGATAAATCCTGCTGAAGCTTTAAAAGTTGAATAAAACAGATTTATAATAGACAATAATTATACACCAATAAGCATTTTCAGTTATGTTAAGCAATCTATTCAGATACAGTATCAGATCCTTTAAAAGACAGAGATCATACATCATCATAAATATCCTGGGACTTTCAATAGGAATTGCCTGCAGTTTGCTCATTGCACTCTTTGTGATCAATGAGGCCGGCTACGACAAATTCAACGAAAAAAAGGACAGGATCTTCAGGCTTGTGCTTAATGGAAAAGTCGGAGGGCAGGAGATCACGGGCGCATACACATGCGCCATCATCGGACCCACTATGCTGAGGGAATACCCCGAGGTTGAAGACTATGTAAGGATGAGCGGACGCGGACCCACTGTTGTGGAGTACCTGGACAAAACTTTCACAGAAGACCATATTATCGAAGTCGATTCTTCGTTCTTCAATATTTTTTCAATCCCTGTCATCAAGGGTGATGCGGCGAACCTGCTGAATGCCCCGAGAAGGGCAGTCCTCTCTGAATCAACGGCCAAAAGGATTTTCGGCAATGCGGATCCGATTGACAAAGCAATAAAGATCGGGAACGATACAGCCCGGTATATCGTGTCAGGGATCATGGCTGATGTACCCGCTAAATGTCATTTTGAAGCAAACATCCTTACATCTTTCATGACCAATCCGCGTTCACAGAGCCCTGTATGGATGAGCAATAGTTTCAGCACCTACCTGCTGCTTAAGCCCAATACTAGTTATAAAACCGTTGATGAAAAAATCCCGGCCATGCTTGAAAAATATGTCGGACCGGAGCTTCAGCAGTATATGGGCATCTCGCTTGCCGATTTCAAATCCCGGGGGGGCGAGTATAGGTTCTTCCTGCAGAAACTTACCGACATCCATCTCGATCCCTCCATACAGCAGCAGTTCAGGGAAGCCAGTGATCCGAAGTACCTGGTGATATTCGGAACTGTTTCCATCCTTGTATTACTTATTGCCGCCATCAACTTTATGAATCTTGCTACAGCACAGGCATCGAGGAGGTCTAAGGAAGTCGGAATAAAGAAAGTGGCAGGGTCGACCCGCGGCATGCTTATAACACAGTTCCTGGCCGAATCGACATTTCTGACATTCATTTCACTTCTGATCGCACTTGTACTGGTCAGAATCACCATTCCATATTTCAATAATCTTCTTGGAGCAAGCCTGAAGCTTGAGCTGTTCTCAAACTGGTACACTATACCCGTTTTACTGGCCTTCGCCATTTTCACCGGGTTCCTTTCCGGAAGCTATCCTGCCCTGTTCCTTTCATCATTCAATCCATACATGGTCCTGAAAGGCAGTGCTGATGGCAACGCACACAATGGCACCTTAAGAAGGATCCTGGTCGTCTTCCAGTTCTCTGCATCCATTCTCCTTATCATTGGAACGCTTATAATGTATCGCCAGATATCTTTTATGCTCAACAAGGATGTCGGTTTCAACAAGGAGCAGATGCTGGTGATAAACAGGGCCGGGGCTCTCGAGTCGAGGGTCGAAGCATTCAAGAATGCTGTGAAGGAGATACCTGGCGTTATCAATATTGCCAGTTCCACGGCAGTGCCCGGCCGGAACAATAATACCAATGGCTATGGCATCGAAGGAAGAAAGGAGGAATCGTTCCTGATGACGACCAACTGGATAGATTTCGATTATATTGATACATATGGCATGACACTGGCGGAAGGCAGGAACTTCGACAGGAACTTTACCACCGACAGCAGCACCTGCATAATAAATGAAAGCGCCGCAAAGAATTTCGGGATCACAGATATTTCCAAAACCAGGTTCATTCAGCCCGGCGATGGCGGCAGGATGAGATATCTTCAGGTGATAGGGATTGTTAAAAACTTCAACTTTGAATCACTGCGTAATCCTGTTCAGCCTTATGTTTTTCTTTTCAAGGGAAATGAAAATCTGTGGGGTTATGTAACTGTAAGGCTGACTGCACAGAATTACCAGCAGACAATTACCAGGATTGAGGATAGCTGGAAGAAGTTCACCTCAAATGATCCGCTCCAGTACTACTTCATTGATGAGGATTTTGAGCAGATGTATATACAGGAGAAGCAGAATGCACAACTTGCGGTAATATTCTCAATAATCGCAATTTTCATTGCAGCGCTGGGCTTATTCGGACTAACTTCCTTTACTGTTGAACAGAAAACCAAGGAAATAGGTGTCAGAAAAGCTATGGGATCCTCAATTGCAGGAATTTACCTTGTCATCTCGAGAGAGATTTTTATCCTGATTTCCGTTTCTGCAGTAATAGCATGGCCCTTAATATATTTCATCGCAAACAGATGGCTTGAAAATTTCTATTTCAGGATAAATCCCGGGGTGATGAGTTTTCTTGCAGGGCTCATGATCGCAATCCTGGTCGCTATAATGACTATAAGTTACAGGATCATGAGGGCTGCCAGCGTAAATCCGGCCCAGTCGCTCAAATACGAATAAAAATATCTTATGTTCAGGAACTATCTTCTTGTTACTTTCAGGAACCTGTGGAAGAACAAGGTTTTTACCTTAATAAATATTAACGGGCTGGGGATCGCGCTTGCTGTCTGCATCGTGGCTTTCTTCAATCATATGTTCAATTATGAATTTGACAGGGGGCACGAAAACTTCGATGAGATATACAGAGTAACATGCTTCAGGGATATGGAGGGCAGGGAACAGGAGTATGGGGTTGTTCCTGCAACCCTTGGGCTTGAGATAAAAAAGGATATCCCTGGGATTGAGAGA
>JALONU010000031.1 GCA_025454775.1 Bacteroidales bacterium
CATCTGCATTATAATGCTTCAGGGAAATACGCTGAAACAGATTTTATAACAACATCAGCAGTGGGGAAACAGCTGGGGAATGCTCTGCCGGGATTCAGGGTTATTCATATTGAAGGGAATAAAATAAGACATGAATATATTCCGCTCAATGAGTAATCCTATACCTTAGATTCTGATCTGCCCCAATACAATCCCTCCCCCTCTAAAAGGGTGAGAACCTTATTCTGCTTTTGTGGTTTTTCCAAGCTTTCTGAAGTTAAAATATGCAGCAGCACACAGCGCAACAAGCACAATCACAGCCACATACACAAACGCGGGAACAGGAACCGGATCGCCGCCGGCATACGAATGAAGCCCTGACAGGTAATAGTTGACTCCGAAATAGGTCATAAGAACCGATGAGAACCCAAACAGCGAGAGCAGGTTGAATGTATAAATGCTCTTCATGCCGGGAATCATCCTGGAATGTGTGACAAGGGTGTAAACTATTATTGTTATCAGCGACCATGTCTCCTTGGGATCCCAGCCCCAGTAGCGGCCCCACGATTCATTCGCCCATACAGCTCCAAGAAAGGTCCCGATAGTCAGGAAATAAAGCCCCAGGGTTAGCGTCCTGAAATTTATGACCACTAGCTCATCAATGGTTTCCGAAATTCTATCCCTGTTCCTGTTGTTTACAAGGACCAGGAGGATCATGGTTATAATTCCGAGAATCGCCCCCAGACCGAGGAATCCGTAACTGCTTATAATAACCGAAACATGGAGAGTAAGCCAGTATGACTTCAGCACCGGCACGAGATTCGTGATCTCAGGATCCATAAAAGTAAGGTGGGCAACCAGTAGGGTCATCCCTGCAAGTACACCTGTAGCTGCCAGGGCAAAATCAGATTTGCGCCTGAATATCAGCCCGGCAAGTATTGTCACCCACGATATGAATATGAGCGATTCATAACCATTGCTCATCGGTGAATGACCTGATATATACCACCTCAGACCGAGCCCTGCAGTATGAAGGATAAATCCTGCAAAGAGCAGCCAGGCAAGCGACTGCACCACGGGATTCTTTTTCTTCATTCCGGCTATTACCATCGTTATCAGGCTGACCAGCATGATGATGCCGACCAGGGAATAAAACGGGAAGAGCTTCTCAAAGATCCCGGCCCTGTAGTAAAGCTGTTCAGCCTTTATCCTGGCAGGTGCAGGCAGCTCATAGCCTGCAAAGCGTTCCTGGTATCCGCTGATTGATTCACTATCTGTCCGGCCTGCCGGACGTTGTTGACCTCAAGGGCTTCGGAAAGGAGCGGGAGAATATTCTGCAGGTATACCGAGTCTTCCCTTCCGGCTGCATGAGCCAGCGCTTCATTGGCAGGCCCCCAGTGGGTCGTCCCGTCACGGAGCGGGAATACTTTCAGAAAGTCACCCTTGTAAACCATATAGACAATGTTCACCCTCTCGTCGACCTTCATTACCTCCTTGTCGAACTTGTTCCTGTCTCCCGGTGCCTTGCCGTAAGCTTCGTTAACTTCGCGGGAGAGCTTATAGGAGCCTCCGCTACCAAGATTTACAATGTCGGAAAATGCAGCCATGTTTCCCGATATCCCAAGCTTCCGCTGCAGGTCTTTCCCCGATACACTTATCATCGGAACATCCTTCCATCTGTCGAAGTCGAAATATAATCCCAGGAACACCTGCACAGGCGTCAATCCTTCCAGTCTGTTCTCATGTGAGACCTTCCTCACAATGTCACTGCTGAGGGTAGAAAGAGGTTTGGTCCTGCCCTTCTGGTCCTGTACCAGTATTTTCCCGGTTTCTGACGAGCTTTCCTTCCCCGGCACAAACTTCTGCCCCGAAACCTGATTAAAAAACGGCAGCAGTATAAGGAGCACTGCAACAGCTGCAACCCTTCGCAGCCAGGAACTCCATGTACCTGCTTTTATAGTCCTGAATTGGGATGTTCTGATAACAAGCGAAAGGATTATGAAAAGAAAGAGCAGTCCGTAGCCTGTATAAGTGACCAGCATACCTGCCGGATCGTGGCTCACAGACAGGATGGTTCCCTGCTCGTCGCTGTCGTAGGACGACTGGTAGAAACGGTAACCCCTGTATTTCAGAATGTTGTTCATGAAGATGCTGTGAGGCTCCTCGACGCGGGCCCTGCTGTCGGAAAGGGTGACGTTGCTCCTGTATCCCGAGGGGCTGTTCGATCCGGGATATCTTTCAAGGATGAAATCATCCAGACGCAGTGAAAAAGGAAGTTTTACCTGCTCCGGTCCGTAGGAGAACTCAAATGTCGTTCCGTCAAGAGTACAGGATGACCTTGCCGGAAGTCCTGAATTGCTGGTCCACAGGATTGCGCTCCCAGAACCGCCGGGGGACAGCACATTGAATACCAGTGCGTTCTGTCCTGTCTGCCGTTCTTCAGGATCTGCGGCTTCCGGCTTCGTGATCCCCGAAGAAGTCATCTTCTGGACAACGATCCTTGCATCCTTCAGGGATATAACCTGCATACCCTTAAGGGGGAAGGGATTTCCGGGAGCAGGAATTTCCGATTCACCGGTCATCATGCTCCTGACTGTAATCTCGTGTACTGAAACAGCAATAAAGCCTGTAGAATCGTAGGTTATTCTGATGTCGCTGTCAGCCTCCGGATCAAAACCGACGGTAACACCCATGGCCTCCTTAATTTCTCCGTGTCTCAAAATCACTGTCTCCCGGGCAGACATGTCCCTGGTCACAAGAAGGGAGACCAGCGGCTCACCTGAAGGGTCATCTGCAATTGTTTCTGCAGCGTTAGGGATCACACGGCTCAGTCTTGCCTCATACTCGGTGCCGTTGATCTTTAATTTCCTGTTAAATCCACCCGCGAAGGCAGAGGAAAGTGAGTAGGACCGGGTGAACTCTGAAATGACATCTCCCTCCTTGTCTACAGCCTTCAGGCTAAGGAAATCCTTTTCTGAATTGCAGGTATTTGCCGTTTCTCCCTCGCGGATGTGCATTGATCCTTCCCATCCTGTGAACCTCGTTATTCCGGCTCCGGCTATCATCACAATGAAAGCAATGTGAAAGAGGGCGATTGTAAGTTTCTCTTTCCTGAACATCCTGTAGATCACGAGCTGGCCGGTGAGGTTCACAGCAAGCATAATGAAGATAAGCTCAAACCACCATTTATCGTAAACAGAGGCATAGGCTGCCAACGACCCAAAGTCGTTTTCGATGAAGGTGGCAGCAGCGAGGGTTGCTGCCAGGATCATAAGCATTACGCCCATGGCTGCGGGAGAGAACAGGAATTTAAATCTCTGCATAGTTCATTTTTAAAAATTACTGATTTATTTATCCTTCTTCTGATATGCTGACGAGTTTCTGCCTGTCGGTGATCTTCAGCCTGGAAGATCTGTAGCTGATTATCCCCGCCAGGCTGAATTCCTTCATTATCCTGACTACGCTTTCCTTCGCCATGCTCGCTATTTCGCCGAGTTCCTGGCGCGAAAGGAGCATGTCAAATTCATCAGAAGAGTATATGTCGTCGGCAAGGTACAATAATGTATCTGCAAGGCGTCCGCGCATTTTCTTATGTGTGAGGTTGAAAAGCCTCCTGTGATCATTCAGCGATTCTGCACTTATGTCTTCAAGCATGCCTTCGGCAAATTTGCCGTTTGTCCGGGCGAGATGCTTCAGAATGCTGAAGTTCACAAAGCAGGCCTGAACAGGGGTCAGGGCGGAGACTGAGTAAGTGTTTCTGGATCCGGTGAAACCTCCCGGGCCCATGATCATTCTTCCCGGCCGGGCAATGAAAAGGATAAAACTCTTCCCCTCCGGTCCTTCGATATACACCTTCGCCATCCCCCTGGACAGGAACAGTGCGTTCGAAGCGGGCGAACCCTGTTTGACAATAACTTCACCGGACCTGAATGAAGCTTCAAACCTGTTTTCATTCACCATCTTCAGTTCCTGACCCGACAGATGATGGTAATTCTTCCATGCTGCTGTACAACTGGCGCAGGTGTCGATATTGTTTTTATAAGCCATTCTTTAATCCCGGTTTACCAGTAGATCCTGGAAAATAGTGGACAAATATCATTAAATTAATTGACATATATCAACTATGCCGGATATTTCTGTCAATAACATTTATTGTAAATAACATACCTGCTGTTAAATATTTAACAATACAATTTTATAGCTTGCGGAAGTTCCTAATAAACTTAAACTATATGAAATTATACCACAAAGTGACAGGATTTGTTGTTGCAGGTCTTTTTGTTCTGGCATCATGTGAAGGACCTGCAGGCCCAACGGGTCCGAAGGGTGAAGATGGCATAGATGCCAATGCAAACTGCACGGAATGCCACAACAACAATGCATTGATAGCGGTGAAATCTGCCCAGTGGGAATCATCTACACATGCACTAGGAGGAAATGCAGCCTATGCAAACAGAACGGGCTGCGTTCAATGCCATACCAGCCAGGGATTTCTGGAATCCGTTGCAGAAGGTTCAACGGCAAGCCTGACAGTGCCTGCCGAGCCCATGCAGATAAACTGTTACACCTGCCATGAGATACATACGACATTTACCGACGACGACTGGGCTCTCACAAGTCCGGGAGCAGTAAAGCTGAATGTAAAATACAACGGAACTGATGTTACCTGGGATAAAGGCACAAGCAACCAGTGTGCATCCTGCCATCAGGCCTTCGCCGTTTCACCTGCACCTGCCTTCGGAGGACCGGATTATGAGATTACCAGCACCAGAATCGGCGTTCACCACGGACCCAACACCAATCTCATCCTCGGTAAGACTGCCTTTGAGATAGGTACGGGCTACCCTGCAACAAATCCTCACTCAACGGCTGACGGATGCATAAAATGCCATATGTCTACTCCATACGGCTACCAGGCCGGCGGGCATAACATGTCGCTGAAATATGATTCACACGGCACCGAAACCAGGCTTCTCACCGGCTGCACTCCATGCCACGATATAAGCTCTTCGACCCTGCTTACTGCTTTCAACACAAAGATCACCGACTATCAGGAAGATATCCAGGAGAAACTGACGACGCTTGAGAACAAGCTTATCGCTGCGGGTATCTACAACTCAACGAACGGCCTGGCAAAAACAGGCACCTTCAAGGCTAATGCCGTTATTGCATACCTCAACTACAATACAATTAAGGAGGACCGCAGCCTCGGGATCCACAATCCGAATTACTCAGAGAAATTGCTTGACAACTCAATAACAGCAATGACTGACCTGGGGTACTAGAATGACAGGTATAAAAAAAAAGCTGCTTCTTTCCGGAGCAGCTTTTTTTATTACCATGTTGCGGGTTTACTTTTTAAAGGCCCGCATATAATTCACCATCTGCCAGATCTCCTCATCGGTGCACTTGCCTTCATACTTGGGCATCTCGTTTCTGCCAAATTTGGTCTTGTAAAAATGTTCACCGTCGGTCTGGTTCTGGTAAAATGCTCCCGAGAAATCACCCGGGAAATCCTTCAGCATGCGTGCTTTTACACCGTCGCCAAGTCCGGTCTTCCCGTGACATGATGCACAGAGCTTGGTGTAAAGAACCTGTCCGGCTTTATTAGTTGTTTCGTTCTTTGCCACAGGATTTTTCATATTCTTGAATTCATCCGGAACAGGCCATGGTTTTGGCTGAGGGGCTGAATTTTGTCCTAACACGGATAATGAGAGCATTATTGCAGCAGCTCCCGTAATCAATGATTTGAAGTTTCTCATAATTTCTGTTTTTATTTATTGTTGTTCATACAATTATCATGCAACTTTTTTCATCGTGCCGGCCGGTTGATCAAAAAATACTTTCTAGTGTTCTTCCGATTCGTGATACCCTGTTATTATCCCCCTGAAAAGAGAATTCGGCCTGGCTCCCAGCGTACAGGTATAGATATGTATAATTACGAAGACTGAGATAAGGAACCCGACAGTGATGTGAAGGATGTCAGTAAGGAGTAGTCCGCTGGTGCCAAAGATCCTGTTTACAGTGGTTTCCGGGAACATGAGGCCGAGGCCTGTTATTATTATTAGCGGTAATGCCACATACATTGCGAGAACATATGTAAGCTTCTGAAGAGGATTGAATTTCCTGTCGACGGTTACGGGAAAAGGGTGTTTCTCCCCCCTGAACATCCCCCAGGAATAATACCTCAACTGTTTTCCCAGGTCGGAAAGGAAATTTTTCTTACCTATCCTGTAGTATTTTCCGTTCCCTGAAAGAACATTCCCTGTCACGAATATTATATAGTTGAATGTCAGTATTATAGCAGCAACATTATGCCACTTTACAGCTCTCTGGAAGCTTACAATGAAGAATGAGTTTTCCTTATCGGTGTACTGCATGCTGATACCGGTCACAATAAGTATAATGATAAGGACCGCGTTAAGAACATGCCATAATCTGACCCAGACCGGATATAAGTACATTTTTGTGTTTTTAGTTTTACTTTCTGATAATCCTGAAAACGATATGAACTCCTATTACGGCAAAGACAGCGATGAAGATTACAATGCTCAGGATGTTCAGGTATTTGTTCCTGTTCGCACCTATAACATATGATTCATTCAGGATGATCCCGTTAAGGAATCCGTCGCGGCGCTGCTCCTTCGATTTGAACTTGTAGAGTGAAGCCATCAGGAGCGAATTCTGCGAATGACATTCGTTGCAGAGCTTGACTGCTTCTTCCTTCTTCATTATCTGGTGAGCTACAAGAATGCTGTCGCTTATACGCGTATGGCACTCAATGCATCTCACACTCCTGAAATGTGAAGCCTGGTTGGGAAGCCAGTCATGCTTGTTCACGATGTCAGCTTCACCTTCTTCCGCCATAAGCCTGATCCGGCTCAGGTCGGAATGGCACTTCATGCATATGTTGTTGTCGTAAAGGATGGTCTCCCTGAGATTGCTGCTGTTCCTCGTCTTTATCATGTACGAATGAGGATCGTGACAGCTCCAGCATGTAAATCCGTATTCCTCAAGCCTGTAATGAACGCTTTCGCGGTATTCTGCATCTATCTCCTCGAAGCTGTATGTTGCAAAAGCCTCGTCGCCTCCGTGACAGTCGAGGCAGTTATACTTAAGCTCCATTCGCAGCTCGCCGGGATGAGGAAAAACAGCATAATCTGCAGAATGACAGTCTGTACATGCAAAGCTCCGGTGATTTGATCCATAAAAGCCGTCTCTCCCGATGATCCTGTCGGTACACATAATGTCCTTAACAACCGTGCCCAGGTTCTCGTTCGAATACTCATACCTGTCCTGCCCGTGGCATTTGAAGCAGATCTCATTCTTTTCATGGAACGGGGAGACGAATCTGGCAGTGTCGGTCGACTGTACCTGTCCGGATCCGCTTACCGGGCCGGCAGTAGCATGAACAGCCAGGAAAAGACAAAAAAGACCGACGGGTAGTTTCATCATAATTGTAAAGATCAGAACCTCACTGTTATGTTGAAACCAACAAGATAATCACCTTTTGAGAAATTGTTGGTATTGAAAACCAGATTTCTCTGGTTAATGATCTGTGAATAGTTTGCAACGAACAACTGGAAGGTATGGGTGGCGGTACCTATCTCCCACCCCAGGGCAAGGTTTGGCTTGGGCTGCTCATCAAGTTCCTGGTGGGTAAGAAGCTGGTCGTATTCCAGCAAAAAAGAATGGTTTCCGAAGAGGTTTGCCCTCGCGCCTGCCGAGATTGCGAAGTTAAGGTTCTTGTAGTATGTGGTGTCTGAATACTGCGGGACAGAGTTGAAATAGACTACTGAGGGCGCCAGCTGAACAGAGAACTTGTCATTTATTTTCCTGGCAACAATGAACTGGGTAAAATAGGAAAGCCTGTGAATGTGCCTGTACGATTCCGCCGGCCCGAAAGCGCTCTCTTTCCTGAGGTCCGCAACAAAATTTCCGTAATATGAAAGTGAAACCGGCATACTGTTATCTTCTGTCTGCCTCAGGATGAGATACTTCCACTGGAGATCCTGGAGCTTGTAGTCCTTTGTGGTCCCTATGCCTATCATTATCCTGTCGGTAACACCGTATTTCAGCCCCAGCCTTGTGTTTGCAGCGCCGAAGATCCCGAAAAGGTTATGGTAGTTCTCTATCAGGCTGAACCTGTGAATTATGTCCAATTCAATTCCCCCCTTGTATGGCGTTTCAGTAGTCTGATTGTCAATCAGCATCGAGGTTCCGAAGGTGAACCTTACAGGTTTGGAGACAGGCTGCTCCTGTGCCTCCTCCTGGGAAAATACTGCTGCCGTAAACAGTGAAATAAGCAATAGCAAGAGTGACTTTTTCATGGTATCCGGTTTTATATCAGTTTCTGTTCATTAGTTATCCTGGGCTCCCTGTTCTATCCAGTACAGCACTTTCAGCTTTTCGGGATCGTCGAGATATGAGATATGACTTCCTGAAGTGATCGTTGAATAAAGTTTGCTTGTTCCGGCCGGCAGGGTGACGTAACCTCCCTTCGTCAGCGATTCATACGACTTCCCCTGGCGAAGGTCAGGATTGCGGATCGCCCCGTGGCATGAGATACAGTTGCTGGTAAAAAGAGGCTGTATGACAGTATCGAAGCTTACCACTGCGTCCGGGTCCACTTCTTCCACCTTATACCTGTAATCCTCACAGGATGCTGTAAGGAATATCAATAAGACTGATAAAAGACTCAGACAGGTTCCGATGGTTTTCCTCGTACTTTTCATGTCGGGAGAGTATTGTTAATTATTTCACAAATATATCTGTAATGAACATATGAATCCGGTTGCGCAAAGTCTAAAATAGGGTGTTTGCACATGCTTTTTATCATATTGGAAATTGATTTATATCACATTCATTCCTGTGCCTCCCAGGCATTCAGAAATAAGAATTCATCTCAGCTTCCCTGTTTTCAAAACTTGTACAGGTTGTCTTCAATAAGTTTTCCGGCAATTCTCCTTCGGGCATCTTTTACATCCAGGCCCCTGACAGCTGTAAGCTTCTCCGAAGCAAGCTTCAGCGACGGAAGCATACCGGCATCAGCAAAGGAATTGATTGCGTCACAGGCTGATTTTCTAATAAGATCGGCAGCGTCGTATACATATACGTCGAGGATATCCCTGTAAACAGCGCTGCCTGATCCCATCGATTCCATCTTGTTGATCCTGAGCATAAGTGACTCTGCCACATAAGTCTCCATCATCATATCGGAGATATTGTTTAGGACCTCCTGCTCGTTGATGAGCTGCTTGCCGAACTTCTCTGATGCACCGTGTATGCAGATCAGGATCGCCTTCTTGAAGTTGCTGATATATCTCTTCTTTTCCGCGAAATAATCTTCGCCTTCTGCAGCCCTTGAAGCAGCATTTTCAAGATCTGACCAGAGGGCTGCCGCCTTTCCGAAGAGGTCGAACTCACCCTTCATCGCCCTTTTCATGGCAGTGTCGACCACCAGCAGGCGGTTTATCTCATTGGTTCCCTCAAATATCCTGTTTATCCTCGAATCCCTGTAGCCTCTTTCCACGTCAAGCTCTGCGGAATAGCCCATCCCGCCATGGATCTGAACCGCCTCGTCAGCTACGAAGTCGAGCATTTCCGATCCGTACACCTTTAGCAGGGCTGCCTCAACTGCATAGTGGCTTATCGCCTCGATGGCCGTTCTTCCATAATCGCCGCAGTCGCCTTTTATCATCTCCATCATCCTGTCGACATCATGGCTTGCCCTGTAAACGGCCGACTCGGCAGCAAAAAGCCTTATGACCTGGCCTGCCAGCTTGTGCTTTATGGCTCCGAAAGTGGATATCAGCACGCCGAACTGTTTCCTTTCATTGGCATACTTTACTGAATCGGTAATGGCTTTTTTGGCAGCGCCAAGAACGTTCGCACCCAGCTTGAGCCTTCCCATGTGCAGGATGCTCAGTGCAATCCTGAAGCCCTCGCCCCTCTTGCCGAGAAGGTTCTCAACCGGAACCTTTACATCGGTATAATAGATCTGGGCTGTGGATGATCCCTTGATCCCCATCTTATGCTCATCGGGACCTACTGCAACTCCCGGGTAAATCCTTTCAACTATGAAGGCGCTCAGCACCCTGTCGGTGTCGATCTTGGCAAAGACAACCTGTGTATCGGCGAACCCGGCATTTGTGATCCACATCTTCTGCCCGTTAAGAATGTAATGTTTCCCGTCTTCGGAAAGCCTTGCATTCGTCTTTCCGGAATTTGCATCACTTCCTGCTCCCGGTTCCGTCAGGCAGTAGGCTCCCAGAAGTTCCCCGGTCGCCAGCCTGGTGACATAATTTTCACGCTGGTACTTGTTCCCGTAATACATTATGGGAAGGGTTCCAATACCGCAGTGCGCCATGTATGCAACTGAGAATGAATACCCTGCGCCCGTGGTCTCTGCAGTCAGCATTTGTGTTACAAAAGACTGGCCGAATCCGCCGAACTCCTCAGGTATCGATATTCCCATAAGGCCGAGTTCCCCGGCTTTCTTAAGGATATCCTTCATCAGCTCCCTGTCGCCTTTTTCGAGGTTTACCATGTTCGGATAAACTTCCGCTTCGAGAAAATCGCGGCATGTCTGGGCTATCATTCTCTGTTCCTCACTGAACTCCTCCGGTATGAAAATGTCTTTCGGATCAGTTTCTGCTGTAAGGAATTCGCCGCTTTTCAGGATTTTCTGTTCCATTGTATTATTATGATTAAGTTAGTTACTGGATTTGCCGGTCGCCGGTCGCCGGTTACCTTTTATATTCCCATAGCTTCCACCACCAGTTCCGCAATATCAAAATTCTTTACCTCTTCCTCCTTGTTTTTATACTTGATCCCGTCCGTCATCATCGTCATGCAGAAGGGGCAGGCTGTTGCGATCACCTGTGCCCCGGTCTTAAGGGCGTCCTCTGTTCTTTCGATGAAAACCTCCTTTTCACCCTTTTCCGCTTCCTTGAACATCTGTGCGCCGCCTGCACCGCAGCACAGGGCAAAACTTTTACTCCTGTCCATCTCTTCAAGGTTTCGGGTAAGGTTCTTCAGTATGTTCCGGGGTTCTTCATAAATTTCGTTTGCCCTGCCCAGGTAACAGGGATCATGATAGGTAACCTTAATATCCCTTAGTGCTGAAGCCGGTATGCTGAGCTTCTTTTCCCTGATGAATTCGTTCAGCAGTTCGATATAGCCTGTAACCTCGAAATTACCCTCAAGGTCAGGATATTCGTTCTTAAATGTATTGAAGCAGTGTGGACATGCGGTGATGATTTTCTTTACCCCGTATCCGTTCAGGGTCGAAATTACCTGCATCGCCTGCATCTGGAAGAGCATCTCATTCCCTGCCCTGCGGGCCGGGTCTCCGGTACAGGTTTCTTCCGTTCCGAGTACTGCATAGCTTACCTTAAGATGGTTCAGGATCTTTGCAAACGCCCTTATTACCTTCTTGTACCTGTCGTCGAAAGCGCCTGCACAGCCTACCCAGAAAAGAAATTCCGGCTTTTCGCCCCTTGCCTGGAGCTCTGCCATCACAGGCACTTCCATGTCTTTGGCCCAGTTCATCCTGTCCTGTGCCGAATACTGCCATGGAGCACCGTTGTTCTCTATATTGTTGAATACGGATTTCAGTTCACCGGGAGCAGACGCCTCTTCAAGCACGAGGTATCTTCTCATATCGACGATCAGCGAGGGATGATTTATGTTTATCGGACATTCACGCGCACAGGCGTTGCATGTTGTGCAAGCCCATAATTCCTCTTCGGTGATAAAATCCCTCAGCAGGGATCTTCCGTCGCTGCTTTCCCTGCCGTTCTTTGCCATCAGCGGACCCTTTTCCTTCATGCGGGCCCGGAGATCCATCATTATCTTCCTGGGAGAAAGTTTCTTTCCGGTTATGTTTGCAGGACAGACAGATGTGCACCTCCCGCACTCCGTACAGGAAAGTGAGTCGAAATAGTTCTTCCAGGTGGCATCCTCGGCATCCTTAACCCCGAACCTTGAGACCTGTGCATCTGCAGGAGCTGCAGCATAAGCTGTTTCAGGGTTCAGCATCAGCTTAACCTCTTTTGTGATGCTTTCCATGTTGTCGAGCTTTCCCAGGGGCTCAAGCCTTGTAAGAAAGACATTCGGCACCGACATGAAGACATGGAAATGCTTGGAATAGGGCAGGTAGTTTGCGAAGAAGAAAATTGCCAGGATATGTGTCCACCACGATGCCTCGTAAATAACATGATGAGCTTCTCCGGTTATTCCCGGGAAAAGCACCAGAAGAAGGCTTGCGAAGGGGTATAATCCTTCCGCAGCCGTGCCTGATGCCTTTGCATGCCCCAGGTAACCCAGGTTCATGGAGATCAGGGATATCATCAGGAGCAGTATCAGCGATAATGAGATGTTGGCATCGCGGTGAGATCTCTTCTTCATCTCAATGCCTTCAAACCTTGCTATGTGGAAGAAGAGGCGGCGGGCAAGGAAAATAATTATGGCAACCGCAACCACGACTGCAAAAATGTCTCCCGAGGCCATGATTATGTCATGCACCGGCCCCAGAAACCTGAGAGCTTTCTCAGTTCCGGCAAGCCCGTCGATAACCATTTCGACGCTTCCCAGGAGAATCACGCAGAATCCCCAGAAAACCATAGCATGGGCAAAGCCGATGACAGGGCGCCTGAATATTTTCGTCTGGCCAAAAGCAACTTCCATCATCACGCCGAAACGCTTCCCCAGGTTCTTTACGGGGAAGCCGGAACGTGTGAAGCTGAAATATTTTAAAAGCCTGCTGACCGTCCAGGAGAAAACTCCGAAGGTTATCAGTAATGCAGCTGCAAATATGATCTGTCTGGTCATTAGGTATCTGTTCAAATTTCTTTTTTAACCGCAAAGGGCGCTAAGTCCCGATAGCTATCGGGATTACGCAAAGTTCGCAAAGAGTTTAATACTCTGCCTTTGCGTTCTTTGCGTTTTTACTCCGGACCGATTCATCGGGACGGAGCTTTGCGCTCTTTGCGGTTAATTATTTCTTTTACTTCTTTATTTCTTTAACAGCAGTAACAAGCTGCGGCAGAATTTTCAATGCGTCGCCAACAATTCCGTACTGTGCGGCTTCGAAAATGGGTGCGTCCTTGTCGGTGTTGATCGCCGCAATGAACTTCGATGAGCTTATCCCTGCGAGGTGCTGTGTGGCTCCCGAGATCCCGACAGCTAAATAAAGGTTGGGGGCAATTATCTTTCCGGTCTGCCCTGTATGTTCCTCGTGAGGCCTCCAGCCTTCGTCCGACACCGGTCTGGAGCATGCTGTCGCAGCTCCGAGTGCATCTGCCAGCTCAACCAGCGGACCCCAGTTGTCGGGAGATTTCATTCCCCTGCCCCCCGAAACAACGATCTCTGCATCTGTAAGCAGCATCTTGCCTGACTGTTTCTTCACTTCCCTGACTTTTGTCTTTACCGATGACGAATCGGCATTGACGGCAAATTGTTCTATCACAGCACTGCCGGCAACTTCCGCCAGGTCGAAGGAATTCTGTGCAAGTGTTATGATCCGGATGTCTGATTTAATTATCACATGAGCAAATGCATTGCCCGAATATGCTTTTTTATATACGGTGAACGGGGTTATGCTGAGAGGCAGCCTGCTTACTCCCGAGCCGATACCTGCTTTCAGCCTTACCGACAGCCTCGGCGCAAGCGCCTTCCCTGTGTTGTTGTTTGCCAGGACTATCAATGAGGCTCCTTCCCTGACGGCTGCTTCGGCTATAACCTGTGTAAAATACTGGTTATCCATTACTTCAGGTATATTGCCATCGGCATTCAGTATTTTCTGAGCCCCGTAGGAACCCAGTTTCATGAGTTCCTCCTGGTCGACCTTCCCAACCGACAGGGCTGTAACAGATGTGTTCATCATCTTTGCTGCTGCGGCCGCATATGAAACAAGCTCAAAGGATAGTTTCTTGAATCTTCCTTCCCAGTTTTCGGTATATACTAATACTGACATAGTCTGAATTTTTTAATTCTGATCAGATAACTTTTGCTTCATTCTTAAGAAGGTCGATAAGCTGAGCCGGATTGGCCGGATCGACGAATATACATGCGGGCCGGGGAGCGGGTTTTTCAAAAGACTCTACCCGGGTAAGGGCTTCGACAGGTACAGGTTCATAAACCTTAATGGGTTTTGTGCGTGCGAGCATGATCCCCCTCATGGCGGCTATCCTTGGTTCCTTGGCTATCCCCTTCTGTACTACAGCCACAAATGGAGCGGGAACCGTTACAGCTTCCCTGCCTCCGTCGATTTCACGCGTCAGCACGGGAATCCCGGCTTCGAAGGTTATGGATGAAACGCCCGATACCGACGGGATCCCGAGAAACTCGGAAAGCATCCCTCCTACAGCCGATCCGTTGAAGTCGCTTGATTCTATTCCGCAGAGTATCATATCGAAACCTTCCTTCGCTGCCACTTCCGCAAGCTGTGCCGCGACAAAATATGCATCTGACGATTCTGCATTCACACGGATTGCATCGTCAGCGCCAATGGCGAGAGCCTTTCGTATCGTGGGTTCTGAGGATGGAAGCCCTACATGAGCGACAGTCACCGTGCTTACTCCCGTTGCCTTGTCGTCCTTCAGCTCAAGGGCACGGGTGAGCGAAAGCTCATCCCACGGATTAATGACCCACTGTATTCCTGTGGTGTCGATGGAAGCATTCCCTTCGGCGATCTTTATTCTTGTCGTCGTGTCGGGTACGTTGCTTATGCATACAAGGATCTTCATTCAGTTTAAGATTTGGTTTTATTGTTAATCAATTAACAGTCAAATTTATAGGTTCCTGTTTACTTTCCGGCGGGCGCAAATATAATAATTAATGCTTCAAAGTCAAACCGGCATTCAATCATTTTTCAACAGTGGTCGAAATAAAAAACAGAATTATATATCTGATCTTATGACTATTACATGATTAACTAAGCATTATCTCATGAGGTGGTCGAAAGATGCTGATAAAATATTTTCAACTGTTGCAATTCAAGGATTTTTAATCCTAAATTCGCGCCGTGATTTCCGAAACGCTTTGAAAAAACCTGCTGTTACATATGGGGCGGTGATCCTGGCCATGATCTTCTGGTCGGTTTCCTTCATCTGGTTCAAAATGGCGAACCAGTCGTTCCGCCCGATAACGATCGTTTTTTTCAGGCTGGTAATTTCAATCCCTCTCCTTACCCTGTGGCTCTGGACTTCAAAAAGCTTTGTAAAGATAAAGAAGCAGGACAGGAAGCTCTTCATCATCCTTGCTCTCTTCGAACCTTTCTTTTATTTTCTCGGCGAAAGTTTCGGTCTTACATATGTTTCTGCAACGGTGGGATCAGTACTTATCTCCACAATACCGGTGATTGCCACCCTGGGTGCATGGATAGTATTCAGGGAGAGGCTGAAGATCATAAACTATGCGGGAATCATCATCTCCTTTTTCGGTGTGCTTGTCTTCATAATGAACAGGGACGGATCCCTCACTTTTGACACGAAAGGACTCCTTCTCATGATCCTTGCGGTATTCTCTGCCGTGGGTTATAACCTTACGCTCAGCCGGCTTGTAGGATCCTACAGCCCCGTTTACATTGTCAATGTGCAGAACATCATCGGAGCCATCCTCTTTCTTCCGCTCTTCCTTGTCTCTGATTTAAAACACCTTGTCAGTTCTCCATTCATTCTGAAAGATTTCATCCCCGTAGTCGAACTCGCGCTTTTTGCGTCATGCGGCGCATTCATCCTGTTTGCATATTCGGTGAAGAACATGGGGATAAGCAGGGCCAACATATTCTCCAACTGCATACCCGTATTCACAGCCCTGTTTTCGTTCATTCTTCTGGGTGAAAAGCTTACACTTCAGAACATGGCAGGAATGGCCATTGTGATCGCAGGACTTTTCATGTCGCAGATAAACGGCCACAGGGAGAAGATTGATGACGCACTTACCCTCACAGGCAAAACAGCCTGATCTTATCCTGTTCATCCATAATATTTTACAGCTGGGGGACGTTTACATAATTCATAGTATCTTTGATGGCCCGCGTATCATGACCAGAAAACAGATCAATATATTCTGCTTCATTCTCCTGCCGGTGCTGCTTCCCGCCCAGACAGGAGGTGACAACGTTTATGAATTCCTCAACCTGACTCATTCCGGGCTTGTTTCATCGCTGGGAGGAGCAAATGTTTCACTCAATACGGGCAATCTTAACCTTTCCTGGCACAATCCAGCCCTCCTCGACTCCGGAATGAACAATGCCATGGCACTCAACTACGTGAATTACTTTGCGGGGGTAAACTACGGGTCGGCTCTTTATTCAAGGACATATGAAGGTGTTGGAAACTTTGCTGCAGGGCTGACATACCTGAACTACGGTTCATTCACCCAGGCCGATCCATCCGGAACCATCACTGGAAATTTCTATGCTTCCGAATATGCGTTCTCGCTGATATGGTCGAGGACCATCGACACCCTTTTCAGCATAGGGATAAACCTGAAGCCGGTGCTGTCGCATCTTGAAAGATACACATCGGCAGGCGTTGCGATTGATCTGGGAGGAAGCTATCACAGCCGTTCCGGGCTGTTCTCTGCAGGTTTTGTGATCAGGAACGCCGGACTTCAGGTAACAAGGTATGCGGGCGAGGGAAGACAGAAACTTCCGTTCGAGATTCAGGCAGGTATCAGTCAGAAGCTGGCTCATGCGCCTCTGCGTCTCTCACTGACAATCAGGCACCTCGAGAAATACGACCTCACCCACCATTACACTGATACAATTGATGCCGTTGATGATACCCGGACTTCTGAATTCCTTGAGAACCTCATGCGACATGCTGTGATAGGGATTGAAGTGCTGCCCCACAGGAATTTCTATGTCAGCGCAGGTTACAACTACCAGAGGAGGAGGGAACTCAGCATAGATTCAAGGGTATCAGCATCCGGCTTCTCCTGGGGATTCGGCATCAATACTTCCTTTCTGTGCCTGGAATTCGGCAGGGCTGCCTACCACCTGGCAGGCTCATCGAACCATGTGTCTCTTATTGTACGGCCAGGCATGCTTTACAGCAGGCTGCGGAAATGAGGTTTTGAAATATCAGGCATTATTTCCACCTTTGTAAATACCCCCCAGCCCATGAAAAAGAAGCTCATCATAGCCATCGACGGATACTCCTCTTGCGGAAAAAGCACTTTTGCCAGGGCCATAGCAAGGGAACTGGGCTACATCTATATCGACAGCGGAGCCATGTACAGGGCCGTAACCCTGTACGCTATGAGACGCGGATTCATTTCCGGCGAAAAGCTGAACCCGGAAGGGATCATTAATGAGCTAAATGAAATACATATCGAATTTATCTACAATCCTGATCTGGATGAATACGAGACATACCTGAACTCCGGAAACGTGGAGAGTGAAATAAGGGGTATTGAAGTCTCAGGATATGTCAGCGCCATCAGTAAAATACCCGAGGTACGCACCAGGATGGTCGAACTCCAGCGTCAGATCGGGGTTTATAAGGGTATTGTGATGGACGGCAGGGATATAGGCACTGTTGTTTTCCCCGATGCCGAACTCAAGATCTTCATGACCGCCTCCGTCGACGTAAGGGCTAAAAGACGCTACGATGAACTTATGGGCAAAGGAGTTGTTGTAGATTTTGCGGAGATCCGCAGGAACATAATTACCCGCGACATTACAGATGAAAACCGTGACATCAGCCCGCTTCGCAGGGCAGACGACGCGATCGTGCTCGATAACACAAGGATGACCGTAAAGGAACAGATGGACTGGATCCTCCGCATCATAGAAACAAAGCTGAATGGTAGTTGAGACAGATGACAGGTCGGGTTTCTGCTTCGGTGTGCAGAATGCAGTTGAAATAGCCGAAAAAGCACTGGCTAAAGGAGAAAAAGTTTTTTCCCTGGGTTCAATAGTGCATAACGACATGGAGATGGAGCGTCTCTCTTCCCTCGGTCTTGTCACAATAACACATGAAGAATTCAGGAAGCTCAGAAACTGCAAGGTCCTGATAAGAGCCCATGGAGAACCTCCCGAGACTTATCAGATTGCAGAACAGAACGGCATAACGATCATCGAAGCTACCTGTCCCATAGTAAAAAAACTTCAGGCCAGGATAAGGGATACAGCTTCAGCCCGCGGCAAATGCATTGGCCAGGTGGTCATCTTCGGGAAGCCGGGTCATGCCGAAGTAGTGGGACTGCTTGGCCAGACCGATGGAAAGGGAATCCTGGTAAGTGGCCCCTCCGACATTGACAAAATAGACTTTACAAAAACCATCTGCCTTTACTCTCAGACTACCATGAGCCCTAAAGTCTACATGAAAATAGCCAGGCTGATCCGCGAAAGGATCGCTGAAAAGGGAAGCAGTAATCCGGATGAGCTTCTGAAAGTCCATAAAACAATATGCAGCCAGGTTTCCAACAGGGAACCTCACCTGAAGGATTTTGCAACCAGGCACGATGTAATTCTGTTCGTAAGCGGGAAGGAGAGTTCCAACGGCAAGATGCTGTATTCCGTATGCAGAAGCGTGAATCAACGAACACATTTTATCTCATCAGTGAAGGAGATAAAGAAAGAATGGTTCGACAAAGCGAACACCGTAGGGATCTGTGGGGCCACCTCCACACCCGGATGGCTGATCGAAAAAGTCCGCGATGCGGTAGCTGCCCTTTGATAATATGTCCAAACCTAACCTTATAATAAATGCCTCCTTCGAAAGTATATTTTACTGACCTGAGGGTCAAGCCATCACAGAGCCTGCTTAAAAAGCTTGAGACCCTGGTAATGAGGGCGGGCATTGAGCAGATTGACTTTGACAGGAAACTGACAGCGGTGAAAATTCATTTCGGCGAGCCCGGCAACCTTGCCTACCTGAGACCTAATTTCGCCGCCAGGATTGTGAAGCTTATCAGGAACAAGGGCGCAGTTCCGTTTCTAACCGACTGCAACACGCTTTATTACGGGAAGAGAGCGAATGCTCCCAATCACATTGAGGCTGCCTTTGAAAACGGATATAATCCGCTGGTAACGGAATGCCCGGTTATTATTGCCGACGGTTTAAGAGGCTCCGAGTACAGGGAGATTGAAACAAATCTAGAATTATGTAAAACTGCCAAAATAGGCTCTGCCATCGCCGATGCCGACGTACTGATTTCCATGAATCATTTTAAAGGTCATGAGCTCACAGGTTTCGGAGGTGCACTGAAAAACCTGGGCATGGGATGTGCATCGGTTGGAGGAAAGCTCTTCCTTCACTCCGGTTCGTCGCCGAAGATCTATGAAAAGAACTGTACCGGATGCAGGGTGTGCGAGAAATACTGTGCCCACGACGCCATCAAGGTAGGACCCGACAGGATCGCGCACATCGATTACAAGAAATGCGTCGGCTGCGGTCAGTGTGTAGCCGTATGCCAGTACGATGCATCAAGGGTCGTCTGGTCAAACACGTCGGAAACAGCATGTAAAAGAATCGCAGAATATGCTTATGCAGTTGTTAAGGATAAACCGTCATTTCACATAAGCTTCATTATCGACGTATCACCGAACTGCGACTGCTGGGATATGAACGATTATCCCATTGTACCCGATATCGGGATCGCCGCTTCATTCGACCCGGTGGCTCTCGACAAAGCCTGTGCCGACATGGTGGTTGCTGCTCCTGCACTTCCGGGCAGCGCCATCTGCAAGGACCATACGCATGGCAACATGCAGGGAGCTGATAAGTTCAGGGCTGCCCATCCGGATACATACTGGCAGTCAGGACTGGAGCACGGCGAGAAAATAGGCCTGGGTTCATTGGCCTATGAGCTGATTAATGTTTAGGAATTGTAAGATTATACTGATTTCTGTTTAACTTTACTTCTCTATTCCCCAGGGTTAATGAATACAAAGGTAAAAACAGCAGGTCTATCCATTGTTTCAAATTCGCTGCTGATAATGATGAAGGTTACCGTGGGGATCATAAGCGGTTCCGTCAGTATAATCTCCGAGGCGATCCACTCCGCTATGGACCTGGTCGCAGCTCTCATAGCTTTCATGGCTGTCAGGATTTCAGACGTTCCTCCCGATTCGAAACATCCGTACGGGCATGGTAAAGCTGAGAATATCTCGGGAGTAATTGAGGCACTGCTGATATTCGGGGCAGCAGCACTGATAATAATCGAAGCGATAAAGAAACTTCTCGGCGAGGAGATCGTTCTCGAAAAACTCTGGATAGGCGTGGCTGTTATGGCAATATCTGCTATCGTCAACTGGTTCGTCTCAAGGAAACTGTATAAAACTGCCCGGGAAACGGATTCTGTAGCTCTCGAAGCCGATGCCCTGCATCTCAAGACCGATGTCTATACTTCTGCAGGCGTGGCAGCAGGACTGCTGCTCATCCTTCTCACAGACATCAAATGGCTCGATCCGGCGGTAGCCCTGGCTGTTGCATTTCTCATAATCAGGGAATCGTGGGAACTGCTCCGCAGGGCTTTCTGGCCCCTGATGGACTCATCATGGAGCAAGGAAGAAGTCGGAAAGCTTGAGAACAGGTTAACTGAAATGGGAGTAACATATCACGATCTGCGGACACGTAAGGCAGGCAACTACAGGATCATCGACATTCATGTTGAAGTTCCTGAGAATGAGTCAGTGGGAAGTGCTCACAGGTATTGCGACAAGATCGAGGAGAAGCTTAAAACCGAATTTAACCACCTGAACGTGACAATACATGTGGAGCCAATCTAGTTCAGAAACCGGTTGTCAGAATCTAAGCCTCAGTTGCATGTACAACCGGTTGTAGCTATCCCGCGATTCAAACGTTCCCTCATAGTATGCAGCCAGGGAAAGGTTCTTTATAAGGATGAATGAAAGTTCAGCCATGGTGATATGCTGAATTACTTCGATTGAACTCTCTGGCAAAGTATAGTCTGTGTAATGATAACCTGCACCGGCCTGCAGTTTCCCTTTCAGATAATTACCGGTAAGGCTTATCCCGGCAGTATATCCGTTCATAAAGCTTGATCCGAGGTATGTGCCGGTCAGGGTAGCTGACATGTTGAGGCCGGGTACACGCGTCAATGTCAGGTACGCACCCGCGTTCTGCGAATGGTCCGGATCATCTTTCATGAACCTGTAACCTGAACGTATTCCCAACAGGATCATATCTGTAAACCGGTATCCTGCTTCAAACCTGAAGCCCTGCCTTGTGCCCTCTTCCAGGATACGATCCAGATATGTCCTGTATGACTCATAATACATCACGTTTTTCCTGGCGTCATAGGTGCCGCTGAGAGTAAGCCGGCTTCCTGACCTGTATCTCAGTGAAATATACGCTCCGGTAAGGTTAAAGGTACTTTTAGGCTGATCGTTCTCGAGTTTGTAAAGGTCTATTTCAAAAGTGCTTAGGAAGTAAAGATCCCGGAACGGTGTTCCGGAATGCTGGAAGTAAATGAACCGCCTGTCGGTACTGCCGCTGTTTGTCTGTTGCATAACGGCTACGGAAGTGCCTGAAAATCCCCTGCCGGTCTTTGTATTAAGGGAGACATAGCCTCCGTACTGAAACAGGTTAAGGTTAAATCCGTAATCGGAGAAGTCGGGTCTTGATCCCGCCACCAGCCCAAAAGTGAACTTTCCTGCTGTCCTCTCAGCCGTCCTCTCAGCCTGGATTCCATCAGTTGGTCCGATATTGGAAATTTTTGGATTTGTACGTCTTCCTATGCTGAAGTGCGTCTTGTTGTCAAGGTCGTACCCGGCCGACAGACTGTAAATTTTAAGGGCGCTGAAAATATTGTCCTTCACTGCCATCCAATCACCTGCACTGTGTCTGAATGATACATAGGAATCGAATGAGAATCCTGAGCCTGCAATATTCCTTACATTCAGGGAAAGGGAATATCTGAATCTTTGTGAATTATTGACGGAGCTGCCTGCTATCTCAGAATATGAGTTGACAGATACGGTTCCCTTTATCAGCTGTTTTCTGACGGATGCCCTGGTTTCTGCTGAAGTATCTGCTGATTGTGCATTCACAGGCAGAACAACTTCGGTTTTCTCCTTCTCTTTTTCAGGGATCACTATTTCTGCAGCCTTTTTCTTCGCTATAACCAGGTCGTCGGTTGTTAAATCAATACCGGAAAGAGGCAGACATAGACAGGAAGTTGAGGAAAGATTTCTGACAACGAGAGCTGCCGTAACCGTTTTTCCTGAAGGAATAAAAAGCGTATCACCGGCAGATATTCCTATTGTTGAATTAAACCTGACATAAACATTTGCTGAGCTTATGAAAGATACTCTCCCGGTTATGAATCCTTCATCCTGCTGTCCCGGAAGTGAGAAACAGGCTGAAATGAATATCAACAGGAGAAGTGATCTTTTCATTGGTTTATTTGTCGGAATTGCCTGTTGGATGACACTGCAGGCATGCCGGACTTGAATATGAATAACCTGTTTCACCCCTGTGTTCATCATCCATATCTGTCCGGTTGTGTTCGTGGCACGAAAGACAGGTGAATTCCGTAAAAGATGATTGATTGGGATGGCATTCGGTACATGAATCCCATTTTCCGTTATGCTTTCCCGAGTAAATCGGAAAATACTGGCTGTCATGCTGCCTGAATGAAGCTGGTCTCCATCCCGGATTCAGGCTGTGACAGACTGAACAGTTTAAAGGGAATCCTGCATCCTGATGGTTGGGGTTGGCAGCCGTCATGTAGTCGGAGTTATGACAGGTGTTACAGTCGGGATTTGCATCAGAGTATCTCCCGGTTATATGGCATTCATTGCATTTCGGACCGGAATGACCCTGCACCAGCGGAAAGAAACTATGATTAAAACCGGCACCTCCCCATGTAAAGGCGTTAATCGAGTGGCAGGATGAACAATCCTGCGAAAAACCGGCTTCAGCATGATTGGGATTCAGCGTGGCCTGATAATCACTAAGGTGACAATCCACACAGTTAATACCCGGCACATCAAACCTGACCGCATTCGCTGACTTATGGCACTCATTGCAGTCTGCCGTCCTGTGAGCCCCCAGAAGCGGGAAACGGCTCAGCCTGTGAAGGTCTGTTATGTTATTCACAAGCCACGATTCAGTGGTGTGGCACCTGGAACATTCCGGACCGGTTGTAGCTTCATGCACATCATTATGACAATCAATACAGGCAGTTTTTGCTTCGGAGAAGACCAGGGTTTTGTGGCATCCCCTGCAGTCGGTAGTTATGTGGCTTCCTGTCAGCGGCAGCTTTGTTGTGTTATGGTCAAAGGAGTATATCTCGCGGTCGAGGAACCAGCCCTTTGAACTGTGACATTTGCTGCAGCTCACTTTAAATCCCTCACCGTGAGGATGATCATTCCGGAAGTTCATAATGAACATTGTCCCGGCTAAAATCAGTAATGGCAGGATTCGCATCTGAAGTCCTTTATTTTATATTCGATGAAAGTGACAGAGCCTTCTGTTTTAGGCTTATGACATTTCGCACACGGTACGTCTCTGTGTTTGCCATCAAGCTGAAAAGCTGTTTCTGAATGATTGAATTTCGAAGCATTCCAGTTCTCCGTGCCATGACAGTCACTGCAGTTTGTAATACCATTCTTTTCAAACTGCCTGAAATGATTATCAGTATGACAGCTTGCACAGACTGCTGAAAGTTCATAGAATTTCTGGTGAATAATTCCCTTGTCATCGGGCCTGAAATGGCAAGCCCTGCATTTTTGCTGCACATGAGCACCTGTCAGTTCAAACCTTGTAAGTGAGTGATCGAATGTAACCTCTGCCCATCGTTTCTCACTGTGGCAAACCCTGCAGTCACCTCCCGGGTAAAATCTGGGTTCAATTATTCTGTCATGTATATCGGGATGACAATCCCTGCAAACAGTACCGATATTCCGGAAACTCCACTTTTCATTCTTACGGTGACAATCTATGCAGGGAACTGCCTGATGCGAATCATTGAGTTTAAAAGGACCGCTATTGTGCCTTTCAATAGTGAAAGAAAAAGATGTGAATCCATTAACCGAATGACATTCAGAACAATCCGGAGAAATACCATTTTTAATTAACTGACCCTTATGGTAGTCGGGATGGCAATCGGAACAGCGGCCGTGTCTCAGGGGATCACTTAGTTTTCCCTTGTGGCAGGAATTGCAGTCAACTGTCATATGCTTTCCCTCAAGCGGGAATCCCGTCTTTGCATGGTCAAATCCCATAGTGTTTTTCCTTACAGAGAACGATTCCTCCGTATGGCACTGGCGGCAGTTCTGTCCAAATTTGTTCTGATGGGGATCGTTATGACAATTTGTGCAATTGCTGAACTTCAGGCCCCTGAATTCCTGGAATTTTTTACCGTTAATGTTTTCTACTCTGTGGCATTTGATGCAATCAACAGTCCGGTGCTTTCCGTTAAGCTTAAACCGTGCAGATGAATGATCAAATCCTGAGGCGGGCCTGAAAGTCTCGTCTGAATGACATTTCAGGCATTGTGAAGATAAGGTCTGCTGATGATAGTCCTCGTGACAGGTAAGGCATGAGCTATTTACCCCCAGCCAGGTGTTCTTCCTTGCTTTCAGTACCGGGTCACTGATATTCTCAGCGGTATGGCATTTTCTGCACTCCTGTGCTGCATGGGGCTTGCTTAGCTTATACCCGGTAATTGTATGGTCAAAGCTGCTGGCGTCAAGCCTTATAAGATTAAATTCCTTCCCATTGTGCTCGCTATGGCACGAGAAACACAGCTTGCCCTTTACTTCTGGTGAATTATGATACCCTATGCCTTTGCTTATCCTGCTGCTGATCTCAGAATGGCATGCCAGGCATTTGTCTGAAGAAACCTTGTTCCCGAGTACATGACACTTTGTACAGTTGGAAATGCCCTCATATGCTGAATGAGCAGCTGAAAGCCCGCCCGGGGATATCTGCGCGGACAGCTTCAGGGCAGACAGGCAAACGAGAAGTATGAATGGAACTTTCCTGTGCATCTTTAACGTTTTGTTTCCCCTCCAAGTGTAATTTAGTGTTTCATAACAGTTTCACCAAATTTTTTTGTTATTTTAATTCCGGCTTTGTCGAGAAACTGGATAGGCAGTTCCCCTCCGGCAAAAATATATACCAGGTCATTTTTCATCTTGATGATCCTGTCCCCCTCTTCAGATAGTGTAATTGTTTCGTCTTCTATTGATACCACATTGCTTTTCAGCCTTACTTCCAGCCTGCCCGCCTGAAGTGAGTCAGCCAGGGCGCTGCTGTTGCCCTGCTTGATCCGGCCGAAAGCATCACCGCGGTAAGAAAGTGTAACCTTATTTTTCTCCGAAAGGAGAAGTGCTGCTTCAACAGCCGAATCGCCTCCACCCACAACCAGTATATTCTGATCCGATATCTGCTCCGGTTCCATCAGCCTGTACGCTACCTTGACATTTACCTCACCGGGCACGTTCAGCTTCCTTGGAGTTCCACGCCTGCCGATAGCCAGTAGAACTGCAGCAGTGATGAACTTATTTCCCCTGCCCGTGCTTACCTTCAGCAATCCGTCCTCCCGTTCTATCGATTCAACCTTGGAATTTTCAGTGATGTCAATGTTGAATTTAAGAAAAAGGTTCTCCCACAGGTTCAGCAACTCACTCTTCGTTGTCTCGTAAAGCTTGATCTTTCCATAGAGGGGAAGCTCCATCGGGGATGTCATGATTATTTTTTTCCTGGGGAAAGTGTACACCGTCCCCCCGAGGGTATCCTGTTCAAGCAGAAGGAATTTCAATCCGTGCTTCCTGGCATTGAGGGCCCCGGAGATGCCAGCCGGACCCGCTCCTACTATCACCAGGTCGTATTGTGCACCGTGGTCCTTCCTTATTGTTTTAGCAATGTTATCCACTGCCTGCCTTCCCTGTTCGACAGCATTTTTAATAAGCCCCATTCCTCCCAGCTCCCCGGCAATATATATCCCCGGAACATTGGTCTGAAAATCCCTGTCAACATGCGGTAATTCCACCCCCCGCTTTTCAGTTCCGATCCGGAGGGAAATTGCTTCTGTCGGGCAGGCATGAAAACAAGCCCCATGCCCTATGCACCTTGAAGCATTAATTATTGTTGCCTTTCCGTTCCTTATACCAAGGATGTCTTTTTCAGGGCATGCTGCTATGCATGCGCCAGTCTCAATGCATCGGGCGGGGTCCACATAAGGGTGAAGCGAAACCGGTTCGTGAAGGCCCATTTCATGAGCGAGGGCAATCTTGCTTTCAACCGATCTTGATTCCCTGCGTTTCCTCCACAGGTATATCCCCGTCACCAATACGAAAAGTGCGAATACCAGTCCGTAGATGATTATTTTTTCAAGCAGAGGGTCCATATTTAAAAAATCCACCTGTAACCGAAAAGCACCGTGATGAAAATATGAATAGCCATGATTATCAGCATTATGAGTGCGAATGGCAGGTGCACTACATGCCAGTACCTGAACAATCTTTGCATCGTGTCGAGCCTGCTGATCTTGCGGCTCAGCGATCTATCCTGTTTTACCAGCCTGACAATGTTCTTATATTCCTCAGTGATATTCTCCCTCTTGCTGATCTCACCGGCAATGTTTCTTTTCATCTCTCTTATTTCGGTAAGGCTTAGTTCCCGGCCTTCAATTGAACGCGGTATCTGCAGATAGATAAATCTGCCGACAATTCCGCTTAAGAAAACAGCAACCATGCACCAGAAGCTCACCGCTACTATCCCCCCGAATTTAAAGGCTGTGTGGAACAGTATCAGCAAGGGTCCGATAGTGCAGAGAAAGATGTGGAATTCCAGCCAGTACTTCAACTTGCCGATCCTCGATAAGAAACGGAATCTCTTCCTGGCCATGTATGAGGCTATCCCTGTTATCATCAGCAGGGAGCCTAAAATACCGATGCCGTGCCCTATTGTCCCGCTGGGCTTCAATGAATCATGATCGGGATGATACATCCGTTCTGTAAGGGCAACCTTATAATAGGAAGTGCCAATTATAACGAGTGCAGCAAAAGTGCAAACTGCTATAACGGTAAGAATACCTATATATATAGTATGAGCTGTCCTTGTCATCCGAAGAAATAAGCCAAAATGTTTTCCGGATATTTAACTAAGATACAACTGAAAATATTGCCCTGCACTATTTATTGTAAATATTATCTTTACAATCTGACAGGTGACCGCTTTTATGAATGACCGGTAACCACATATTTTTCAACCTGCTACTTGACAAAACAATACAGATATGACCTTAACAGAAAAAATTGCCGCGGATCTTATCTCTGCGATGAAGAGCGGCGACAAGGTGGCCCTTGAAGCAATAAGAGCTGCAAAGACAGCTTTCCTGCTTGCCAGATCGGAAAAAGGACAGGAAGCGCTTACATCGGAAGAAGAACTTAAAGTGATCAGGAAACTTGTAAAGCAAAGACGCGAATCGGCTGAAATCTATAAGCAGAACAACCGGCCGGAGCTTGCAGAAAAGGAGACCGCTGAAGCTGATATCCTGGAAAAATATCTTCCCGCAATGATCGGTGAAGCCGAACTGGAAAAGATACTTAAGGAGATCATCGCGAGGATCGGAGCCAAAACCCCTGCCGATATGGGTAAGGTTATGGGCCTGGCAACCAAAGAACTTGCCGGGAGGGCCGACGGGAAGGAAATTTCGGCAAAGGTGAGGCAGCTTCTTGGCTAGTAAGGATGTCTGAAAAAACAAGTACAGATTCTATTTCCGGCCTGAAACAGCTTTTCAGGCTGTACAGTTTTCTCAAACCGTACCGCTGGAGATTTGCCCTGGGACTCCTGTGCCTCCTCATTGCCACAGGTCTTAACCTCATGTTCCCGAAGCTCCTAGGGGATATGGTCGACCTGGGGACCAGGGGAAGGATGTCAGGGGAAATTGCCAGAACGGGTCTCATCCTGCTGGTGATCCTGCTGTTCCATGCCGTCTTTGCATACATCCGGACAAGACTGTTCGTCCATGTTACAGAAAAGACCCTTGCCTCAATCCGGCAGAGCCTTTACAATCACCTGATAAGGCTGCCCATGACCTTCTTCTCGGCACGGAGGGTCGGTGAACTAAACAGCCGCATTTCATCCGACATATCACTCCTTCACGATACTATTACAAATACTCTTGCTGATTTCCTTTCACAGCTTCTTGTGATCATTGGCGGCATCACCCTGATGACAATAACATCATTCAAGCTGACACTTTTCACCCTTGCCATCGTTCCGGGTATGGCCCTCCTGGCTTACTTCACGGGAAGAGCAGTCCGCCGTTTCTCAAAGAAGGCTCAATCCTTTGTAGCTGAGTCGAATACAATAGTCGAAGAAACGCTTCAGGGAATTCAGAATGTGAAGGCATTCACAAATGAAAAATTTGAAAGCGAACGTTACCGCGGAAAAACCGATGAGGTGGCAAAAACAGGGATCCGCAGCGGAAAATACCAGGCTGTGATGTCGTTCATAGGGATGGGCATTTTCATGTCGATGGCGCTCGTTATATGGCGGGGATCCGTAATGATATCCAAAGGGCTTATGGATGCCGGTCAGCTTTTCTCCTTCGTAGTCTATTCGGGTTTTATCGCAGGCAATGTTGCCGGCATGGCCAGCGTATATACAAGGCTCCAGCGAACCATCGGCGCGGCTGACAATCTTCTCCTTCTGTTCGACGAAAAGGTTGAACAGATATCTGAAACCTATACGCAGGAGACCTCTCATACCCTGCACGGAAAGATAGAATTCGAGCACGTTGGATTCAGCTATCCCTCCCGCAGGGACATCCCGGTGCTTAATGATGTTAGCTTCATCATTGAGCCAGGCCAGGAGATAGCCCTGGTAGGCCCCAGCGGTGCAGGAAAAACAACGATTGCAGCCCTCCTGTTGAAATTTTACGACATCGACCAGGGGAGGATCCTTTTTGACAACCGCGACAGCAGGGATTTTCCGCTTACGGCGCTGAGATCGCAGATGGCTATTGTGATGCAGGATGTCTTCCTCTTCGGAGGGACAATAAAGGAAAATATTGCCTACGGTAAAGCCGGTGCATCTGAACAGGAAATAATTGAAGCTGCAATACAGGCAAACGCATGGGACTTCATAAAATCCTTCCCCGAAGGACTCGACACCGTTGTGGGGGAGAGAGGTGTCCAGCTTTCCGGCGGACAACGTCAGCGCATCGCCATAGCACGCGCTGTACTTAGGGATCCGAGGATATTGATTCTGGATGAAGCTACCTCCTCTCTCGATTCCGAATCTGAAAGACTGGTCCAGGAAGCACTCGACAAGCTGATGAAGGGACGCACTTCTGTTGTCATCGCTCACAGATTGTCAACCGTCAGAAATGCCGACCGCATCATCGTTCTCAATAACGGCGTCATTGTCGAACAGGGAACTCATGAAGAACTGCTTGCCAATACATCCGGGCTTTATAAAGCGCTGACGGAACTCCAGTTCTCCAAGTAAGGTCTTGCCAGTCTTGCCAGTCTTGCCAGTCCTGCCAGTCATTAACGACCTGCAAGACCTGCACGACTTGCACGACAATTTGAAATTCATAAATATTTACCAATCTCTCCCTGAACCAAGACACCCCACAAGTTGACATGGTACCACATCTTCGCATAGAAATGCGCCAGCACAACCATGGCGCCGGCAAAGGCAAGAAAAAGACCCAGGTATTTCCCAGCCAGGGATTTTCCTTTTTTGACGATTTTCGTAGAAAGGCCTTTCACCCAGAGCTCCAGCCTGGCAAAGAGAGGGTAAAAGATCAGCACCGTCACCGCCATACCGAGAAATGTGAACGTGAGAGGCTTAACGTGGTTCCTGTATGTCACAAGATAACTGCCCAGGGCAGTGGTAAGCAGATTGGCAGTTAGGATGGTGATGGACATCACGACAAAGCGGAACGAATATCGGTACATAATATATACTTAGTGCCACAAAATTATTAAAATCCTGACTGGTCTTGCTATAGTATAGATCATTGGCTTCGCGTCATCGGCCCTTCGGGCGTCATTCGCTTCGCTGTCATTCATTGTCATTGGGCTTCGCCGTCATTCATCGTAGGATGGTGTATTACAAATGACAATTGAATGACAATTGAATGACAATTGAATGACAATTGAATGACTATTGTATGACTATTGAATGACAATTGAATTCCCTTGGTGTAACTTCGTGCCTTAGTGGCTTGGTGGCAAAAAATTTTTCTCGCTAAATTACCGATGTATCAATTGATGGATCTTATTAACTTTATATCGAACTAACAGTTTAAATATTTAACAATAACATACTATGAAAACGAAATCCCTGCTTCTTCTCTCTGCCTTGCTTTTCATTGCATGCCAGTATTCCTTAAGCCAGTCAACCGGCAACCAGGTTGTTGACCAGATCCTTTCAGCATATTCGCCGAGGAGCTATACGACCGCGGCGGTTACTGACCAGCAGATCGACCTTATACTTAAATGCGGAATCAAGGCTCCGAGCGCGAGGAACAACCAGCCATGGCATTTTACAGTGGTGAATAATGAGGCGATCATGAAAGAGATAATCCCCGCCGCGGTCGCAGGAAACGTACTCTTCGTCATTTCGGGTAAGGAATCCGAGACCGGTACCACACCTGATTTCGACTGCGGACTGACCACCGAAAACATGTTCCTTGGTGCAACAGCCCTCGGACTTGGAGCCCGTATCTACGGCAGTCCTGTTGCCGCAGCCATAAAGATCAGGGAAAAGCTGCAGATTCCGGCAGGATTTAAACCGGTAATCATCCTCAGGGTCGGAAATATCGAAAAAACCGCCGATGCGGCATCAGGAGCCTCTCCCAGGAAGGCAGCAGATGAGATTGTGAACTATGTGAAATGATTGTTCGGCCGTCATTCGCTGCGCTGTCATTCGCTTCGCTGTCATTCATTGTCATTGGGCCTTCGGCCGTCATTCTTTGCTAAACAATTGAATGACAATTGAATGACCATTGAATGACCATTGAATTACAATTGAATGACAATCGAATGACCATTGAATGACTATTGAATGACAATTGAATGACTATCGAATGACTATTGAATGTCGAAGCGCCAGCGGGAACTATTGAATGACCCTTCACCCCTTCTTTCTAAGTTCTTTTATCTTTTATCTTTGGTCTTTAATCA
>JALONU010000176.1 GCA_025454775.1 Bacteroidales bacterium
CTGGTGCCGTTCCTTTTTGCTGCCACGGCCTTGCTGTGGTAAAATAATCTTTTTCCCAAGCTGACAATAGTATGGTTTCATTATCTAATTCTACTTCTTCCTGTAGATCCTGATCCCTGTAGTATTCGTTCCATATCATATTATATCCACGCCTAGGGAAATCTACCGGATACAAACCTGCCGGATCAACATTGATAGGAAAACCTAAATAATCCCACAACGACCCAAGGTCGTCTCCTGTTGCCGATGGGTTCCAAGTCGGTATTGACTGTGCATCTAAACCATTTTTACCTCCTGTTATATACGCTTCCCAACCTGTAATTGTCAATTCCGTATGATGCCTTCTGCGGATCGAGCACCTGGAGGTAGAGGATCCCGTCAACCTCGACCGCTATGTTATCGCGGGTAATACAGATCTGTGGAGGAACATCAATAGCCTGTTCCTTAAGGGTGTGCCTGTAACGCACCTTGTCGATGAAAGGGATAATGATCTGGAAACCGGCGGTGAATGTAGCCCTGTATTTTCCGAGCCTCTCCACAATGATGGCTGTTCTCTGCGGAACAACCTTGATCATTGTTGAGATCAGGATGAACGCAAGAAGAACTATTCCGATAAGAATATAAGTTGTACTCATTTTGTTTTATTTTTTTGGTTCAACGATTAATTTAAAATTGTCTTTTTCTATAATTATCACGGTCTGTCCGGCTTTGATATCGGAACCCGATTCTGCCTTCCAGGTAGTGCCCTTGAATTCCACCTTTCCTTTCCTGTCGGAACCGAAATCTGCAATTGCCACAGCTTCCTTGCCTGTAAACTCATCTTCAACGGCTTCAGCCCTGTCATCCTTGCTGTAGAAGAACTTCTTCTGGATCAGTTTCCTCAGTCCCAGAAGTGCAAGTATCGAGACGACAACGAAGATTACGGCCTGCAGGTTGACACCAGGGTCGGCAATGAGGCAGACCAGGGCAGTAACCCATGCTCCGACACCGAAGAAGAAGATAACGAAACCCGGAACCACCAGTTCGAGAAGGAACAGGACAAGCCCTATCAGGAACCAGATCATTTCGGGTTTTGAGAAAATTGATTCGCTCATAATGATTGATTTAACTTGTTTTGGGGAAAATTGATTTACATGTAGTAAAGATAATCAATTTTTTTGTATCTTAATAGTTGATATTTTCCGGCCATATTTCTTAAGCAGAAACCTGAAAAATCGGAGGCAAGATGGAAAAATTCTTTGACTATTTCGATCAGCGGCACAGGGAGACAAGCTTAAAGAAAACCGGCCCTGAGGAGGGTCCGGTCATCACAATTTCGAGGCTGACGGGATGTGATGCAAGACAGGTGGCAGAGAGCGTGGTTGATACGCTTAACCGGAAAAGCGGAGCTGCCAGGTGGAAATGGGTTGACAAGGACATAATTTTCGACATCGCCAAAGAGCTGAACACGAATACGGAGAGAGTTGAAAACTTCTACAAGGGGATAGAGCTCTCTAACATGTCGGTCAATATAGATTATCTCTTTGACGCTACCATAAACCGTCAGTCGTTCAGTATCAACGAGATTGCCGATATGATCGTTTCAATGTACGAGAAAAAGATCGGCAGGCAGGCGGCGGAACGGAAGCAGCAGTCGCAGATATTCTGACAGACTTATCAGAATGCCCCGCAGTCGGCTATCTTCCTGATATGCTCGCTGGTCCTCTTGTCAAGGTTCTTCCTGTATGCATCCCAGTCGGTGATCGGGAACTTTGCCACTCCTGTTTTCATTGCAGCTTCAGCCACCGCTGGCGCCACGGTAGAGATCAGTCTTGGATCCAGAGGCTTGGGAATGATATATTCTTTTCCAAACGTCAGCTTGTCAATGCAGTAGGCCTTCAGAACCGATCCGGGGACAGGCTTCTTGGCTAGTTCTGCCAGCGCCCTGGAAGCTGCAAGTTTCATCTCCTCGTTTATTGTTGAGGCCCTTACGTCGAGAGCTCCCCTGAAGATGAAGGGGAAGCCAAGAACATTGTTTATCTGGTTCGGATAGTCGGACCTGCCTGTTGCAAAAATCAGGTCGTCCCTGGTAGCCATGGCATCTTCGTAAGAAATCTCCGGGTTCGGGTTGGCCATGGCAAAGACTATCGGGTTCGGCGCCATGGTGGCAAGCATATCCCTGGTAAGCATATTTGCAACAGAAAGCCCCAGGAAGAGATCAGCACCCTTAACCGCATCTGCCAGTGTGTCTATGTTCCTGTCAGTCACGAACTCCAGTTTGTATTTGTTCAGGTCGTTACGGCGGGTGTTGACAACACCCTTGCTGTCGACCATAACGATGTTCTCTTTTTTTACCCCGAGCGAAATATATAGCCTTGAGCAGGATATTGCAGCGGCACCTGCCCCGCACACAACCATCCTGATCTCCCCGATCTTTTTCCCTGTTATTTCCAGGGCATTCAGAAGTCCTGCCCCTGAAATGATTGCCGTACCGTGCTGGTCATCATGGAAGACTGGTATATCAAGCATCTCCTTCAGCTTTGTCTCCACCTCGAAGCATTCCGGTGCTTTGATATCTTCGAGATTGATACCCCCGAAGGTAGGAGCGATCCTGGCACATACCTCTATCAGCTTGCCGGGATCCTTCTCATCCACTTCAATGTCGAAAACATCGACATCTGCAAAAACCTTGAAAAGAAGACCCTTACCCTCCATCACAGGCTTGCCCGCCATTGCACCGATATCGCCTAGTCCCAGAACCGCCGTTCCATTTGAGATCACTGCCACAAGGTTTCCCTTTGCGGTGTAGTTATAAACGTCTTCAGGAGTTTTTTCAATTTCAAGGCAGGGATATGCCACTCCAGGGGTGTAGGCAAGACTAAGGTCGAACTGTGTTCCGTAAGGTTTGGTAGGAATTACCTCAATTTTTCCGTGACGGCCTCTGCTGTGGTAGAGAAGCGCATCTTCCTTGGTTACTTTTGGCATCGGTGGGAATTTTTAGGTTAGTTTCTGGTTCAGCATGTAATGCGGAAGTGTACAAATCAATCTATCGAAAATATAACATTTTATCCGGTATTTTTATGAATAATATCATTTGTTTCGGTTATTTTCGGAATCTTATTGCAAATCGAAACTGACATGATAAAAATGAACGGGAAATACGCTATCGGAGCTGATATAGGAGGCAGTCATATCAGCTGTGCGGCAGTGGAGATTGAATCAGGCAGGATCCTCAGGGAAACACTTGCCGGAAGGGAGGTTGATAACCAGGCCGTGGCTGACACAATAATAGGTGTATGGGCAGATGCCTTTGCTGCAGTCCTTTCCAAGGTACCTGTTGAGGAAGTGAGAGGTATAGGATGTGCCATGCCCGGACCTTTCGACTATGTTGAAGGAATCTGTTATATTAAAGGAGTTCCCAAGTATGAGAAACTTTACGGACTGAATATAGGGGAAGCCATTGCAGCGAAGCTTAAGGTGCCGGACGATTTCCTGATCAGGTTCATGAATGATGCCTCATCATTTGCCGTCGGCGAAGCATGGGCAGGAAGTGCCTCAGGCGTGAACCGTTCCCTGGCGATAACCCTCGGGACAGGTTTCGGATCAGCTTTTGTGAGCGGCAGGATACCGATCGTTGACGGACCTGAAGTCCCAAGGCTGGGCTGCATCTATCACTTGCCGTACAGGGATGGAATCGCCGATGATTATTTCTCAACCAGGTGGTTTACCGGAGAGTACAGAAAAGCTGCCGGAAAGGAGATAAAGGGAGTGAGGGAGATAGCTGACCTGGCGGCTCATGATCCGATTGCTGCGGAGTTGTTTAAGGATTTCGGAAAAAGACTGGCCCTGTTTCTGGCTCCCTGGCTGAAGAGCTTCCGGGCTGAGATGCTCGTTATAGGCGGCAACATCTCCAACTCCTACAACCTGTTTGGGCGGGCTCTCGAAGAGAACCTCAAGCAAGAGAACTGCAGCTGCAGCGTTGCTCTTTCATCCCTGAAGGAGGATGCCGCTATCCTGGGAAGTGCTTACCTTCTCGACGAAGCTTTCTGGAAATCGGTGCAGCATGCACTCCCTCTGATGTAGAATGAACCTAAACAGAATAAATATGAAAAGCAAGAAACCCGGCAGGCGTGATTTTCTGAGAAAGAGTGCCGCCGCAACGTTCGCATTCGTTGTTGTACCCAGGTATGTTCTTGGAGGACAGGGATTTACTGCTCCAAGCGACCAGCTTACCAAAGGCATCATAGGAGTCGGAGGTATGGGCCGCGGCCATATCAGCTATGAAGGGACCCGCTTGCTTGCTGTATGCGACGTCGACCGGAAACACCTTGAGACAGCCATACAACAGGCAGGTGGAAACATTTCAGGGTACAGCGATTTCAGAGAACTGATTGCCAGGGAAGATATCGACATCGTACATATTGCAACCCCTCCGCACTGGCACGGCATAATGGCAAAAATGGCAGCTGAAGCCGGAAAGGATATCTGGTGCGAAAAACCGATGACAAGAACCATCGGTGAAGGAATAAAGGTGGTCGAAGCGGTCAGGAAACATGGAAGGATGTTCCGCCTCAACACCTGGTTCCGTTTCAAGGACCAGTTCTATGGGCTGGGAACTACCGTGAAGCCACTGAAAAAAGTCGTCGACAGCGGGGCGCTCGGCTGGCCGCTTAAGGTTACCGTCAGCGGAATAACAGGTTACGACTGGAAATTCTACTGGAGCGGGCTCCATAACCTCAAACCCATGTCTGTCCCTGAAGAACTGGATTATGATCTCTGGCTGGGACCTGCACCATATAAGCCATATAATCCCGAAAGGGTGCATTCGAAGTTCCGCGGATACTGGGATTATGACGGAGGAGGGCTCGGCGACATGGGCCAGCATTACCTCGATCCTGTTCAATACCTGCTCGGTAAGGACAATACCGGGCCGGTATCAGTGGAGATCGACGCCCCCCAGCAGCATTACGACGCTGTCGGATCGTGGAGAAGGATAACCTATACCTATGCCGACGGATGCCGGATAATCCTTGACGGGGAGAACCGCGACAGGGATGCCGCATACATCGAAGGGCCGAAAGGAAAAATATTCAGGGGATTCCGGTCAGACGTAAAGGACCTCGACAAACTGATTAGTTCGCTTCCCGATCCCCAGCCGCAGATCACAACCTTTACCGAATCGGTTAAGACAAGGAAGAAATTTGCTCTTAATGAGGAAAACGGTCACCGTTCCTGCTCAGTTGTAAACCTTGGGATCATTGCCCTCAGGCTTGGAAGGAACCTGAAATATGATCCTGTTGAACAGCGTTTCATCGATGACGAGGGAGCAAACAGGCTCATCAGCCAGCCAATGAGAGGACCGTGGAGGATATAGACCGGCACCCGGCACCCGGAACATAGAAATATTAAGTTTAAATCAATAATATAAAGTTGGAGAAATGAAAGTAAGAAGCATACTGGCCGCACTGCTGGTTATGATGATGTTACCGGCAGTTTCGTTTTCACAGGATAAAAGAACCCTTGAGACAAAAATCGCGGATCTTGTTGCGCAGTTCCCGGTGAACGACCTCGTTTATCTCGATAAGCTGATGAACGACATGTCGGCACTTGGCGAAGAAGGGCTTGCAAGGATCTGCGACCAGGTGATCCCCGCAGGCACCGGCGATGACACCAGGTTCAGGTTTGCTGTTGAATCGTATTCAAGATTCGTGTCAGGAGCGGGCAGAGATGCTGAAAAGCAGTTATGGGAAAAGATCTGCATATCTGCCATAGCAAGGAAGGCAGATCCCGGGATCAGGGATTTCTTTATGAAACAGCTTCAGCTTACCGGGAGCGACAAAACGGCTGAAGCCCTTAAGATGCTCATAGCCGATAAGGAGAACTGCTCTGCGGCGATCTCCGCGATAGCCTCTGTCGGAGGACGGACCGCGGAACAGATACTGGCAGAATCGCTGAAAGAGAAGGATCTGCCGTGTGCAGCAGCCATTATGAACGCACTGGCGGGCATGAACTCGGCTTTGGCAGTTAATGAATATATCGTATGGGCAAAAGATGCCAGCCCTAACACTAAAGCTGCTGCTTACAATGCACTTGCCCGGAGCGGAAGTCCGTTCGCCTATCCGGTTCTGCTGGAAGCTGCCAGGAGTCTTACATACAGGTGGGACCGTACGGGGGCGACAAATGCACTGCTCGACTATGCGATTGAATGCGGTAAGAAGGGTGACGTGAAAACGGCAGACAGGATTTTCAGTCTTCTCATGAACAAATGCAATGACAAGTTGAATATCCAGTATAAAACAGCCGCCCTTCAGGCCTATACCGATCTCTACGGAATATCAGCAATGCCAGAAATACTGAAGGCTGCCTCTCATCCTGATAATAAGTTCAGGAATGCAGCAATTAACATGTCGGCTTCACTTGACGATCCGGAAGTAGTTAAACTGTGGATCAGGCATTACGGAGATCCTGAGCATGCTGGGCGCCCGCGTCGATAAGGCGGCACTTCCACTGATAACATCTGCGCTTTCGGATGCAGATCCCGCTGTGAGAAGATCAGCTGCAGGAGCCATAGCAAGGATGAGCGGCAAGGATGCTGCTCCTTTCCTTATAAGCTACATGAAACAATTCAGTGACGATCACGACCAGAAAGTTGCTGTCGAAGCATTTATGAGCATCGCGGGGAATGAAGAAGTCAACCTTCTCCTGCCTGTGCTGAAGGAAGGACCTGCAGCAGCGAGGAAAAGCGCAATGCTGCTGATGGCCTGGAAAAAACAGGGCAGCCACTTCAGTGAAATTCTGCCTTTCGCATCTGATGAGGATGGATCTGTCAGGCTTTCAGCATTAAGGGCTTTGGAGCCACTGGCCGGACCACAGGATCAGGAGGTGCTTATTAAACTGCTTGCCGCAACAGATAATCCGGCTTATGTAAGTATCCTCAGACAGGCGCTGACGGCTGCGGCAGGAAAAATTGAAGATCCTGAAAAAAGATCTTCGGAAATACTGAAGGCAATAAATGATGTCCGGCTTAAGGAGAAACTGATCCCTGTTCTTTCAAAAACAGGCGGCAGAGAAGCCCTTGCGGCAGTCCTGAAGGAATTCGGCAACGGAACTCCCGAAATAAAGGCAGCTGCTTTCACGGCACTCAGCGCCTGGAAGGACTTTTCGGCATCATCAGCATTATATGAGATATGTGCTTCCGGTGATAAGACATATGAAAGCCAGGCCTTTAAAGGTTACGTTGCATTGGTAAAATCGGCCGGAGTGCCTGATGATCAGAAACTGCTTCTCTACAGGAAGATAATGCCATTCGCAACGGATGCAGGCAGGAAGAATTCGATAATCAGCGAGCTGGGGAATCTTAAAACCTACCTTACGCTCTTTTTTGTTGCCGGCTACCTTGATGATCCTGAAACATCATCAGCTGCTGCCATTGCAGCAATGCACATTGCACTTCCGTCAGCCGATACAAAGGATGGCATGTACGGGACTAATGTCAGGGAAATCCTGATAAAGGCCGCTGAAAAGATCAGCGGTCCTGAAGCAGAATACAACAGGGAGATGATAAATAAATACCTGGCCTCGATGCCGGCCGATGAAGGATTCAGGTCAATGTTTAACGGAAAGGATCTTTCCGGATGGCAGGGCCTGGTCGAAAATCCGATTGCCAGGTCGAAGATGAAAAAGACTGAACTGGAAAGGAAACAGGCTGAAGCAGATATGAAGGTGCCGGCAAACTGGAGCGTCAAAGACGGGGTAATATGGTTCAACGGGAGAGGAGACAACCTCTGCTCGGTAAAGGAATATGGTGATTTCGAGATGCTTGTCGACTGGAAGATATCAAAGAAAGGCGACAGCGGGATCTACCTCAGGGGAACACCGCAGGTTCAGATATGGGATACCTCGAGGGTAGATGCTGGTGCCCAGGTTGGATCAGGAGGACTGTACAACAACCAGAAGAATCCTTCAAAACCCCTGAAGGTGGCAGATAATCCGGTAGGCGACTGGAACACATTCAGGATCGTAATGACAGGAGATAAAGTATCAGTCTGGTTAAACGGCGAGCTCGTTGTGGACAACGTGGTCCTCGAGAACTACTGGGACCGTTCAATACCGATCTTCCCGAAAGGTCCAATTGAGCTTCAGGCACATGGTACCGACCTGGGATTCAGGGATATTTATGTCCGGGAAATAAATGAAAGCGAATATAACCTGACCCCCGGGGAAAAAGCCGAAGGATTTGTTGCACTATTCAACGGAAGAAATCTCGACAATTGGACCGGCAATAAGCAATCGTACGTTGTCGAGGACAACATGATTGTTATAAAACCTGAACAGGGAAGCGGTGGGAACCTTTATACATCGGGTGAATATTCCGATTTTATCTTCCGCTTCGAATTCCTTCTGACGCCTGCAGCCAATAACGGTCTTGGCATCAGGGCTCCTCTCGAGGGTGATGCTGCTTATGTGGGGATGGAACTCCAGATTCTCGACAACACCGCAGCGGTTTACGCGAACCTTGAACCCTATCAGTACCATGGTTCAGTTTACGGTGTAATCCCGGCCAAAAAAGGATACCTGAAACCTGTTGGTGAATGGAATTACCAGGAAGTATTTGTCCAGGGAACCAGGATAAAGATAACCCTCAACGGTACGGTTATAGTCGACGGCGATATCGCAGGTCCCCGAGACAAAGGCACGATGGATCATAATGATCATCCCGGGCTGAAGCGAACCAGCGGCCACATCGGATTCCTGGGCCACGGCTCAGTTGTTAAATTCCGGAACATAAGAATTAAAGACCTTCAAAAATGAAATTAACCGCAAAGTGCGCAAAGCCACTTCCGTCCCAATAATTTGGGACTCCGGTGGGAAACCCACGCAAAGTTCGCAAAGTTTTAAATTGTGTATTTTCTTTGCGTCCTTAGGTTTTAAATCCTTTGCGTCCTTTGCGGTTTGAGATTTTTTTAATCAAATCAAATTATGAACAGAACACCTTTTCTTTTTATTGTTTTAATTATCTCACTGTTGATTACAGGTTGCTCTGAAGTGAAGCCTCCGGAGCCCTATGGTCCGGTTCCGTCTGAAAGGCAGCTGGCCTGGCATGAACTTGAGTATTACATGTTCGTGCATTTTACTGTTAATACTTTCACAGATAAGGAGTGGGGTTACGGCGACGAACCCGAATCGATCTTCAGTCCGACGGAACTTGACTGCCGGCAGTGGGCGAAAACTGCAAGTGACGCAGGTATGAAGGGTATCATAATCACTGCCAAGCATCATGATGGTTTCTGTCTTTGGCCATCGGCATACACAGAACATTCAGTCAGAAAATCACCCTGGAAGAATGGTCAGGGTGACATACTGCGCGAGCTGCGGACGGCATGCGACGAGTTCGGACTGAAGATGGGTGTTTACCTTTCTCCGTGGGACAGAAACAGCGCCGTATACGGAACACCGGAATACCTTGTATACTACAGGAAGCAACTTGCAGAGCTTCTTACAAACTACGGGAACATTTTTGAAGTATGGTTCGACGGTGCCAATGGCGGAGACGGATATTACGGTGGTGCCAGGGAGACGAGAAGGATCGATAACAAAACATACTACGACTGGCCGAATACACATAAGATCGTAAGGGAGCTTCAGCCTGATGCGGTGATGTTCAGCGATGCCGGACCTGATATACGCTGGGTAGGCAATGAGAGAGGCATGGGAAGCGCAACAAACTGGTGCCTGCTTAACCGGGAAGAGTTGTATCCGGGAGGGAATTTTGCCGCCATCCTGGGCGAAGGTCATGAAAACGGAACTCACTGGGTGCCTGCCGAAGTGGATGTGTCGATTCGTCCCGGATGGTTCTGGCACGAGAATCAGAATATGCAGGTGCGGACTCCAGAAAATCTCCTGGAGCTTTACTATTCATCAGTTGGAAGGAACAGCAACCTCCTCCTGAATGTTCCTCCCGACAGAAGAGGTCTCCTGCATGAAAAAGATGTACAATCGCTTCTTGCCTTCAGGGAGCTCAGGGAAAAGGAGTTTGCAAATGAACTGGCACGTTCTAAAAAGACAAAAGCCTCAGGATCAAGGGGTAATGCGTACAGACCTTCAAATGTCAACGATGGGGATACTCAAACCTTCTGGGCCCTGAAGGACGATGAGACGAGCGGATGGCTGGAAATCGATCTCGGAGGGGAAACTGAAGTCAACAGGATACTTGTTCAGGAATACATAAAGCTAGGTCAGCGGGTACAGGAATTCAAAGTTGAAGCATTAACCGGGGGAGAATGGAAACCCCTGCTTGAAGGGACAACCGTCGGATATAAAATAATCAGGAAGTTCCCTGTTGTCAGGGCAGCAGCTGTAAGGTTCACTGTCACGAAAGCCAAAGCCGTGCCTTTGATATCCAATATAGAGATATACAGGGCTCCCGGAGAATAACATCCCCCGGGGGAACTTCGAACTATTTCTTGAACATCCTGGCGATCTTAAGGGCTCCGGCGACTCTTTTCCTGAGTCCGTCCCAATCCTTTTGCTGAATCAGCTCCTTGGTGATCAGGTTTGATCCGATTCCTACACATGCCACTCCTGCATCGAACCACTCCCTGAGATTGTCGACTGTCGGTTCGACTCCCCCGGTTGGCATCAGGCTTGTCCAGGGACATGGCCCTTTCACTGCCCTGACAAAGTCGGGTCCGCCCACCGAGAGACCGGGGAAGATCTTTACTATTTCTGCTCCAAGCTCTTCAGCCAGGTTAATTTCTGAGAGTGTTCCGCACCCTGGTGACCAGAGTACCTTCCTGCGGTTGCATACCTTTGCCATCTCAGGATTGAGCACAGGGGAAACGATGAAGTTGGCTCCTGCCTGGATAAAAATGGCTGCAGTTCCGGCATCCACGACCGAGCCGGCTCCCATAATCATTGTGGGCACTTCCTTTTCAGCCCATTTGTTCAGTTCGCTGAACATCTCATGAGCATAATCTCCGCGGTTTGTGAATTCAAACACCCTGATGCCTCCTTCGGAACAAGCTTTGATCACATTCCTGCAAACCATAGGGTCCTTGTGGTAGAAAACCGGTACTATCCCTGTTTCTTTCATCTTCAGAACCACATCTATTCTCGTGAATCGTGCCATAGTTTTTTAATGATTTGTACAAATGTATCTAAAATTGATTAAAAAGTTATTTGCAGTTTTATATATAGTTACAAGTTTCAGGTTTCAAGTTTCAAGTTAAGAAGCTTTCCAACCTTTAACCTGAAACCTGGAACCTGGAACCCGGAACCAGCACCCAGCACCCAGCACCCAGAAATTATTGACAAACCCACCCCCAGCCCCTCCAGGGAGGGGAGCCTGACTGATAAGCAACCAGCAACCAGTAACCAGTAACCAGCAACCAGTAACCAGTAACCAGCAATGCACCACATATCCCTGTTAAAATCTAATTATACTTTATTTTATATCTTAGCGAACTAAACCTGGTTTATGGCTTTAAATTACATCTGGATTGCATTCTTTCTCATTGGATTCATTGTGGCCATCGGCAGACTCATCTTTGCAGGAGATACCCAGATTTTCAACGATCTGGTTAATTCCGTCTTTACGAACGCCAAGACCGGGTTTGAGATATCGCTCGGGCTCACAGGAGCACTCACGCTCTGGATGGGTTTACTGCGGGTTGGAGAAAAAGGAGGGGTGGTGGCGATACTTGGCAAAGCCATGGGACCCTTGTTCGAAAAACTGTTTCCAGGGCTTCCCAGGGGTCATCCGGCATACGGATCGATAATGCTGAACCTGGCCGCGAACATGCTAGGGCTCGACAATGCAGCTACACCGATGGGGCTCAAGGCCATGAAGGAAATGCAGGAGGTGAATACAAACAAGGAAACAGCTTCAAACGCCCAGATAATGTTCCTGGTGCTGAACGCCGCAGGTCTGACGATCATCCCGGTAAGTGTCATTGTTTATCGGATGCAGCTTGGAGCTGCAAACCCCGCAGATATCTTCATTCCAATACTTATCTCAACATTCTGTGCCCTGATGACAGGACTTATCAGTGTTGCCCTGATGCAGAAAATAAACCTCCTCGACAAGGTTGTCCTGTCCTACCTGCTGGGAATGACCGCACTCATTGCAGGTGTGATTATCTTCTTCAGCAGCCTGCCCAAGGACCAGATATCCACAGCATCGACCTTTGCAGCCAATTTTATCCTCCTGTCCATTATCATAATCTTCATAGTACTCGCAGTCTTAAAAAAGGTAAATGTATATGATGCTTTTGTAGAAGGGGCAAAGGAAGGATTTAACGTGGCTGTGAAAATAATCCCTTTCCTTGTCGCAATACTGGTGGCCATAGGCATCTTCAGGGCATCGGGCGCAATGGACTTCATTATTGCAGGCATAACAAGCTTCTTTGCATGGCTGGGAGTTGATACCAGGTTCACCGGAGCTCTGCCTGTTGCCTTCATGAAACCACTCAGCGGAAGCGGGGCCAGGGGACTTATGATCGATGCAATGACTACACATGGTGCAGATTCCTTTATCGGGCGCCTGGCGTGTACGATGCAGGGGACGACCGACACCACATTTTATATCATAGCCGTCTACTTCGGGTCGGTAGGAATTAAAAATACCAGGTACTCGGTCGGTTGCGGCCTTCTTGCAGACCTGGCCGGGTTCACGGCAGCCATCCTGGTTGCATACCTGTTCTTCGGCTGAAACAAATGAAAAATGAAGTATTCAATCATGAAGAAAACAGTCCCTCTACTGTTGATAGTAATTGTAGTAGCCTCCTGCAGTCAGAGACAGGCATCTGACAGGTCTTCAACGCAGTTCATTGACTCAACTGAAATGACAAATAACTTTTACGATAATACCGAAACTTTCAGTCTTCCCGTGACTGACCTTTATGTGGACGGTGA
>JALONU010000032.1 GCA_025454775.1 Bacteroidales bacterium
GTTTTTGGCAGGTTTATAGCAGGTAAAATTCATATCAGCGCTCCGCCGGAGTTAATTGCCGATCTTGAGCAGGACGGAAAAAGTGATGAAAAACTGCCTTCCTTCTGGGCTGTTGCGATAATAATCCTGATCCCGCTCTTGCTAATCCTCATCAGTACTTTCATGAATGTCGGTATTGAAAAGGAACTGATCAGAAGATCCGTTATCACTGACATAGTGGTATTTATCGGGCATCCATTTTCAGCACTGATAATCGCAACCCTGATTTCGATTTTACTCTGCCTCAGAAGGAGGATACCAGGACAGCAAATCCTTGACCTGAGCACAAAATCGCTGGGGCCGGCGGGGATAATCATCCTGGTCACAGGAGCAGGAGGTGTTCTGAAACAGATACTGATCGACAGCGGGATAGGAAAGATACTTGCAGAATCCGTTGCCGGCTCCTCTGTACCTCTGATATTTCTTGCCTGGTCTTTGTCGGCACTGGTAAGGATAACACAGGGTTCGGCGACGGTGGCAATGATCACGGCTGCCGGGATAATGGCACCAATCCTTCCTTCATTCAATCTCAGCCAGCAGGCAACTGCCCTGATAGTAGTAGCGATAGCGGCCGGAGCTACAATCCTGTCGCATGTTAACGACAGCGGTTTCTGGATAGTCAGCAAATACCTGGGCATGAATGAGAAGCAGACACTGCAGTCGTGGACGGTCATGGAAACTATCATTGCAGTTTGCGGACTTGTCCTTTGCCTTTTAATCAGCCTGCTGGTCAATTGATTTTTTCAGTATTTTTATTGCCTCAACGCAAAATTATCAGGCTATTCCTCATTCGATGAGAAAAGTCCGGCTAACCGTCTTGTTCTTAATGTTATCCGCCCTGCTGGCCGGTCAGCACGGATCGCCCCTGCTGACTCATTTCATGGAAAGCAGGGAGGCAGAGAACCAGAGCTGGGCTATATGCCAGGATGAGGATCAGCTGATGCTTTTCGCAAACAGAAAGGGAATATCCGCTTTCGACGGCATCGAATGGAAGCACATCAGTATTCCGACCATTCCCTATGCGATGCAGAAGAATCCGCGGGATGGAAGGATATATATCGGCGGAGACGGTAATTTCGGCTATATCAGAAAAGATGATACCGGTTCGTATACATATGTCGCCCTGTCAGAAGATACTGCCGGAACCGGCATTATCACCAGGATCATCTTCAGCGAATCTCATATCTGGTTCTACAGCGACCAGTGTGCGATACGCTGGCAGCAGGCAACGGGGAAACCGGATCTGAGGCTGAGATCGCGTCCGGGGGAGCCTTTCACAGGCATCTTCACCAGGGGCGACAATACTTTTTTAAACGTCTATGGAAAAGGTCTTCACAGGCTCGAAAGCGATACTCTTTTTCCCATAGTGACAGGGTATCTGACGGAGCAGACAAATATACTATTCGCACTTCCCTTCAGCAGCAACATGGTACTTACCGGGAGAAGCGACGGGACCCTGGCGCTATTCGATGGCATCAAGTACTATGATTACCAGGTCGGCGATGAAGGATACATCTCTCGCAACATACTATCGGAGGGAATTGCCCTGGGCGATACCGCCTATGCTTTCTCAACGCTCGAGGGCGGTGTGGTTACAGTCAGGAAGGCAGACGGGAAGGTAATATACACGATAAACAACGAAACAGAACTTCCTGACGATGAGATATATGCTATAGGATCAGACATCTCGGGCGGATTGTGGATATCTCACCAGTACGGACTTACCAGGGCCGACATGAGCCTTCCGCTGGAGAACTTCACGATTTTTCCCGGGCTGAAGGGAAACCTGTCATCTGCCCTTAAATACGGAGAAGAACTCTTTGTGGCAACCAGTGAAGGTGTTTTTTACCTTGAGGAGGTTAAAAACTATGAGGAGGTACAGGTGCTGGTACGGAACACCTCAGCCCCGTCAGCATACGGGAAAACCGGGGAGACTGCATCTCCTCCGGTACAGGAGACGGGAAGAAAGAATATTTTCTCCAGGATCTTCGGGCGGAAAACCAGTCAGCCCCAGGGAGAAACCGCGACTGCCCCTTCCGAAGCGCCGGGGAAACAACCACCTGTTAGCTATACCAGGAAGACAGTCAGAAGACTACGCTCCGTAAACCACCTGTACCGTAAGGTGGAAGGACTGAACGAAAAATGCCGTCAGCTTGTGGCCACACCCCACGGGATACTAGCTGCCACGAACAAGGGATTGTTCGTCATTAATGAACACAGGGCAGAAGCCCTGATTCCCGGAAAATATATAACCTATATTGAATGGTCGCCTTACAACGGTTGCTACCATGCTGCATCCACTGAAGGATTCTATAGCATAGTCCGTGGAGAAATAGGATGGGAAGTTACCTCACCCGATCCCTCCATTACAGGACCTGTATATTCAGTCTTTCAGGCGGATGGTTCAACAATCTGGCTTGGAGGAGAGAATGTCGTTTACCGTATTCAGTCTGACAATGGGAATACGCCCGGGAAGATAAGTTATTACAGGATTCCCAAGGAATTCCCTGACAGGTGCTATGTACAGATGATCAATGATACTGTTTTCCTCTTCAGCGAATCAGAGATCCATTTCTTCAACACAGCCGGAGACAGGTTTGACGAATATACCAGCAGGGCTGTTCTTCGGGAAGCCGGGAGAGACTACTCAATGCCGCTGTCGAACTATCCGCTCCTGGAAACGGGAGACAGGTGGCTGTCGATGGATGCCGGAAAGATCATTGAGGAGAGAGAACTTTCCCTGCTTAAGCTGTTCGACAATATAGTTTATGCGGGGATCGAGAAGGGAAGCATCTGGATCATCGATGGAAGGAACAGGGTATTCGAGATAGACCGCGACAGGCCTGCTCTGATAAATCCCGATCTGAACATCCTTATCAAGAGCGTCAGAAATGACCGGGGAATAAGCTTCAACCTGAGTAATGTAAAACTGGAAAGGGGAGATAACGTAATCCATTTTGAGATTGTTGCACCTGCCTATCTCCGGGAGAATACAATCCAGTACCAGTACTACATATATAAGGTGATGCCCGGATGGTCTGAGTGGTCTTCGAAAACCCAGTATGAGAAGGCGATTGCCCGGCCGGGAGACTATATCCTTCAGGTAAGGGCAAAAGATCTGTGGGGAAATGTGAGTGAACGCAAGTCGTTGAAGTTCACCATTAAGGCGCCAATTACCAAAACGCCGGCTTTTTATATACTTGCCGGCCTTGCAGGGCTCTCCCTCGTAATTTTCATTATCATGTTCAGGGAGAAGCAGCTCCAGATAAAAAACCGTGCCCTTGAAGAAAGGGTAAGGGAGAGAACTGCCGAACTTGCCGCACAGAAGCAGGAGATAACCGCGAGCATCGAATATGCGGGAAGGATCCAGCAGGCGATGCTTCCCATGGAGAAGCTTTTCAGGGATTCATTCTCCGACCATTTCATATTTTTCAAGCCCAGGGACATAGTAAGCGGTGATTTCTACTGGATAGGGGAAGATGACAGATCTATATTCTTTACAGTAGCCGACTGCACAGGGCATGGTGTGCCGGGGGCTTTCATGAGTACAATGGGCATATCAACCCTTAACGAGATCATAGCAAACAATCATAACCTGCAGGCGAATACGGTTCTCAACCTTCTGAGGGATAAAACAATGAGGGCGCTGCATCAGACCGGAAAGATCGGGGAGGCAGCCGACGGAATGGATGTGGCATTCTGTGTCCTCAGGAAGGACAGGAAAGTTCTTCAGTATGCCGGGGCTTTCAATCCGCTTATTCTTTTCCAGGGAGGTGAACTGAAGGAATACCGGGCCGACAGGATGCCGATAGGTATTCATTACGGAGGTGAGAAACCATTTACCAACCATGTGATTCCTGTTAACAGGGGAGACACCCTTTATATCTTTTCCGACGGCTATACTGACCAGTTCGGAGGACCTGAAGGCGTGAAATACAAAATGGCCAATTTCAGGAAACTTCTTACCGAGATTTACTACAGACCCATGATCGAGCAGAGAAATATCCTGGAGAATCAGTTTGAAGAGTGGAAAGGATCTGGTTCACAGGTTGATGATATAACGATAATAGGTATTCGATTGTAATCAAAACCGGAAATCATGAAAATAAAATTCCTGGGCGCAGCCCGAGAGGTGACAGGCTCCAAGTTCCTGGTAACCACTGACCTGAATAAGCGGATACTGCTCGACTGCGGGATGTTCCAGGGAAAGGGACTTGAAACCGACAGCATGAACAGAAATCTTGGCTTTGAACCGGAAGAGATTGACCACGTAGTCCTTACACATGCTCATATTGATCATTCCGGACTGATACCATACATGTACAGGAGGGGATTCAGGGGATCGGTGGTATGTACGAATGCCACAAGGGACCTATGCGCAATAATGCTTTCAGACTCGGGTTTCATCCAGGAACATGATACTTATACTTTCAACAAGAGAAGGGCGAAAAAGGGACTTCCGACTGTAACTCCCATTTATACCCAGAAGGATGCAGTTGCATGCATGAACCAATTTATTGGTGTTCCCTGCGATATGAACTTCAGGATTGACGATAACATAAAGGTTCGCTTCACGAGCACGGGTCATATGCTGGGAAGCGGAGTTGCCAACCTGCAGATCATCGAGAATGGCCAGATCAAGAGAATCGCCTACACGGGAGACATAGGGAGGCCGGCCGACTCGATCCTTGCTCCTCCCAGACCTTTTCCCCAGGCCGACATCCTGATAACCGAGTCGACGTACGGAGACAGGCTTCATAACAGGAATGAGGAAGCCGAAGAAGAGCTTCTGAATGTCCTCATAGAAACCTGTGTTCATAAGCGCGGCAAGCTCATAATACCTGCTTTCAGCGTGGGACGAACACAGGAAGTGGTTTACGCGCTTAACAGCTTCTTCAACGAGGGTAAGCTTCCAAGGGTTGACATTTATGTAGACAGTCCGCTGGCGGTCAATGCCACGTCCGTGTTCCGGGTCCATTCCGAATGCTTTAACGACGAATTGCAGCATGTTCTTCATTCAGACGAGGATCCCTTCGGGTTCAGCCAGCTTTTTTACATTACGAAACAGGAGGATTCAAAGCGCCTTAACGACTATAAAGGCCCCTGTGTGATCATTTCGGCATCGGGCATGATGGAAGCAGGACGCGTAAAACATCACCTTGCCAATAATATTTCTGACCCAAAGAATACGGTTCTGGCAGTGGGCTACTGTGCCCCGGAAACACTTGGGGCAAGAATACTGGGAGGTGCCTCCGAAGTTTCGATACATGGTATTGTGTATCCTGTAAAGGCCGATATCAGGAGAATAGAATCTTTCTCAGGTCACGCGGATTACCGCGAAATGATCGATTTTCTCAGCTGCCAGGTGAAGGAGGGCGTAGAAAAAACATTCCTTGTCCACGGCGAGCTGGAAACCCAGAAAAAATACGCTGAAGAGCTGAGGAAAGCAGGTTTCAGAAATATTGAAATACCTGCCAGGGGTCAGGAATATTCTATTTTGTGATATACTGCCTGATTTCCTTTCTGATTGCCTTATAGTCTGGTACAAGTTTCCCTAACAGGAGATAAAACTCCTTTCCATGGTTGTGATGCTTCAGATGGCAAAGTTCATGGATTATTACATAGTCGGCATAAACAGGATCGAGCTTGACAAGTTCGCTGCTCAGAGTTATTTTTCCGTGTGAAGAGCAGCTTCCCCAGCGGCTTCTGAGAGGTTTCACTACCAATCCGGATGGATTGAACCCCATCTCCCTGTACTTTCCTGTAAGCTCTGCAAACCTTAACTGAAGATATTCCCTGGCATGCAGGAGGAAAAACCTGTCAATCATCCTCCTGATCAGCGGCCTGTCGGCTGTGTTGCTAAGCGCTGCTTCAAGGACATCCTCATGTATCCTGACATACATCTGCTTTGATTCAACCAGCTTTAGCCGGATTTCCTTTCCCTTCAGGAAGTACAACTCCCCGTCTTCACAGAGCTTGCCGGAGTTGAGCCTTGTCAGACCTGAAAATTTCTGAAGATGTTTCCTTATCCAGTCTTCCTTCTCCCTTACAAAATTATGTATCGATGCAGCTGATGTCATGAAGGGCGCCCTCACAACAACTCCCTTATCAGGGCTCACAATGAGACTTATAGTTCTTCTTCGTGAAAAAACCACCCTGTATCTTATTTCGTCCTGCATCTCAGTCCGTTTATCTATATTTCATACCGCCGTCCCGACGCTACGGCCGGGATCTCCACTACGCTTCGAGTCGCCGGTGGCAGGTAGCCGTTAATACCGCCCATCGCATATCTTAAATTTCCTTTGCCATAATGTTAAAAAAAATATAAAGCTGTAATTTCTGTCTGTTCAGGGGAATAAAGGCTCTATCTTTGTTGTCAATAAAGCAAAGTTGGTCAGATGGTTTTAATATTTTCCCATATCGATTCACATTAATATTGCAGACATTCTCAGAATAGGTTAGGTAGGTTAGTTAGGTTAGTTCACAAATCATATGGGTAAAATCAGCGGGCGGAGGTCTGTAACCGCCCGTTTTCTTTTATTTTCGCGAAAGAGTCAGTACGGTCAGCTCGGGAGGCATCCAGATACGGGCCGGAATACCCATTGCACCAAGCCCCCTGTTAACATATAGCTGCTGATCGCCTTCAGTAAAAAGACCATTCCATTCGGGGTAGATGTATTTTGCGGGGCTCCACCTTATTCTCTTTGTCAGAATGCCGATCTGCATCCCATGGGTGTGACCAGCAAGGGCAAGTTCAATACCTGTATGTCCTGCAACCTCCTTTCTCCACTGATTCGGATCGTGAAGAAGTATTATCTCCAGTCCGCTGCTGTCTGTTCCCCTGGTTGCTTCAGTAATATCAGTGTGGATCATTTCAGGGAAGCGACCGGCTGTCTCAACACCCGTGAAATCGACATCTGCACCATTTATGTTTATCGTAATACTCTCGTTGTCAAGGAGCCTGTAGCCTGATGCTCTTATGAGTTCCTTCATGTTTTCAATGTTGGCCTTCCTGTCAGCCTCACTTATGTCAGGAATGTATGTACCCATGTCGTGGTTGCCCAGCACGGCAAGGTTCCCGTATTCAGAGCGGGCTTTTGCCAGTGTGGTGTCAAATCTTTCAAATTCCCTCCAGCCGTAGCTTACGAAGTCGCCGGTGTTGATGATCAGTCCGGGTTTAAGGCTGTTTATCCTGCTGGTCACCCTCTCAAGAAACCTGTGATGCCTGTGAAAGCTGGCAAGATGAAGATCGGATATATGGACGATTGTCAGGCCCTCGAGCCTGGGATCGAGATCCCTGATCCTGATATTCACTTCTTCAGTCCTGAGCCTGAACCTTCCTATCATACTTCCTGATGCAAGTACAATGACAGCCAGCGCAGCAAGGTATATTCCTGTGCCGGTAAGTAGTTTCGAAAAGCCCTTTTTCCTTATTCTGAAGAGTCTTCCCGTGAAGTGCAGTGCGGTAAGAATGAACCTGGGAATGATTATCCCGGTCATCACCCATGCCAGGTTCAGTCTCAGGGTTACATTCCGGGGTTCATCGAAAAAACCCTGGTAGGTGGCAGTCCTGATGAATAAGATCCAGACCCAGATGCTCAGGCTGAAATTCAGCGCCATAACGAAAAAATACACAGGTCTTCTTCCTGCAGAAAAAAACTCGGAGAGGGTCAGGAAAGTAAGAACCTCCAGGATCATCAGGACTACTAGAAGAATCAACATATGCTTTTTTGGTTTACTTTCGGGCAAATGTAAGGTGAATAAACATATAATGGAATGATTTGATCTCTTCTGTATGGTGAAAGTGAACTTCTTTGATCCGGAATTTGTCCCGGAAGGAAAGCTTACATATTCGGTGATAGCTGCTTCCTTCAGGGGGGAGTGGCTTTTTGTAAAGCACAGGCTGAGGGATACATGGGAGATACCCGGCGGTCACATAGAAGAAGGAGAATCTTCTTCTGAAGCAGCATCGCGGGAGCTCACGGAGGAGACCGGGGCCCTTGATTTTGATCTGGAATGCGTGGCAACCTACTCGGTTGAGAAGGAGGGAAAAACAGGTTATGGCCGCCTGTATTTTGCTGAAGTAAAAAGATCAGGCGCTATAAACGATGATTCTGAAATAGAGGAGGTTATGTTGTCTGACCATCTTCCCAATGATCTTACCTATCCTGATATTCAACCCGGGCTTTTCCTTAAAGTGCTTGATTTTCTGGCCGATAACAAATAATCCGGCCCCTGCGCCGTTGTGCCGCTGTGTCGTTGAGCCCCTAAATATATTCGAATGTCACACTCTTAAGCCACTTCTCCTCCAGTAGTCTTGCAATTCTCTTCACTACTGTACGTCTGATCTCAAGTTCCACGGGCAGATTGGGGTCCTGGTGTGCAATGTTGATACGGGTTCCGATGATGAAATGGATCTCATCACTCTCCATAATCATCCTCACGATCTTGTCGGCAGGTCCTTTCCCCAGCTTTACGCTGTTGTTGTAGGTTTTCAGTATCTCGTTGACCTTCTGCAGGGTCAGGATGCCTTCTGTAACCAGGTCAATTCCCTCGAGGAAACTCTCAGGCGGCAGCTCCGGGTCCTCAAAGATCAGCTCATCGACAATAGTCCTGTTCAGTTCCCTGGCAATGATGTCAGCTGTTGTTCCGCCGCTGAGTATTACCTTCCCGGTGTAGCTCCTGACCTTGTCGGCCAGTACACTGTCTTTTTCCTTTTCATAGGGAGGGCCGGTGCACAGGAGAAGCTTACGGGGTTCCCTGAAATACATTATTGCACAGCTTATGTCGTCTTTGGCTTTATAAGCATCGTTCTTATGGGCCATCGTAACGATTTTGGCTGCAAGCACCGATGCCGATATGGATGCTTCTCCTGAGACCAGCGTTGCAGCATATGATGCCACCCTGTCCCTTTCCCAGCCGAACGGGAACTGTTCGCTTCCCATACCGCTCTGGGCTACACCGTCGGAAAAGAAAATGATCCTGTCCTCCTTTCCAGGCATGAAGGTGCATGTTCTCAGAACTTTTCCCTTATGCTTGCCCTTTTCAAGGATGACCTTTTTCCAGCCCGGATCAAACTCTTCCTTCCCCCTGAGTATTATCGCAGCAGGATTGTCATATTCAAGAATGTTTGCTTTTCCGCTGCTTTCGATGTCGACTATGGTAAAGGTGGCATAGGCTATCTTCCTCTCGCTGCAGACCGGAAGGGTGTTCATTATTATCTCGGCTATGCGGTCGATCTCCTTGTGTTCCCTTGTGAAGTTGAGCGCCATCGTCGATGTGAGCGTGGCAAGGATATTTGCCTTGACGCCGTGCCCCATTCCGTCGGAGAGCACTGCAATGACCCGGTCCTCCTCCTTTATATACCGGTTCAGGAATACATCTCCGCAGATCCTCTCCTCATCGTGATTACGCTGCTGGCAGTTGACTTCGATATAGAAATCCTTGTTCACCCGGGGTGTCAGATTTTCTTGTTCTTATTGCTTCTTTGCCTGTACGATTCGAGGATTGAATTGAGCATCTGCTCTGTATCCGAAGCCCCTTCGCCAAGCAGGAACCCTATCTTCTGGACCATCTCCAGGTTCTTCTCTATCACCTCGCTGACCCTGCTGATGACCTCTTCGCCCTGGACCTCAGGAGAGTAGAGGTCGCGTATTACGGCCCCGCACATCTTGTTCTTCTTAATAGGGAATATGGATATGTTCAGCATCTTGTCCTCGAAATGAATATCCTTGCTCACCACGGGCTCATCTTCCTTCAGCACAAAGGTGAACATGTTGTATACATTGAAGGGGATAAGGGTTTTAAGGTCGGCCCCTGCCAGCCCGGGTATCACCTCCGAGATCGCCCTGGCATCTTCACCTATTATATTTATAAAACCATGGTTTGAGTGAAGCACCTTCAGGTTGTTGTCGACGATCACCACCCCGTTCGGGAGCTTGTCGAGCATGTTATTAAGCATGTCGGATGCATTCTGAGCCACCTCTTTTTCCTTCAGGGCTATCTCCTCCGATTCCTTCAGTGCCTTCTTTGTTTCTGCAAGCTTCCTGTTCGTTTGCCGTAGAGTCTCAATATATTCCTGCTTGTTCCTGATATTGAATGTGTGGCACATCTCAGGGACTGCAAGGCCCTTGGCCACCGTTGCTGCGAATTCGCGGCAGGACATGTATCCGCAGGCACCGCAGTTAAGCTCCTCATCCGGATCATTCTTGCCAATGATCCTCAGCACTTCGTTCACGGCGTCTTCCGCGGGCTCCGGAATACGCTGGTCATTTGGGCTGAAATTCCTTGAGAAATCCAGTTTCATCCATTTGTCCATGTTTTCTTGCCACAGTTCCTTGTCCAGCACACCTATTCTCTTTTCGGTATAGCGGCTTACCAGTGCCCGGCGCCTGAATTTTTCCGTATGGTCTTCCATTCCGGGACCGAGAAGACAGCCATGACAGAAGAACAGGTTGAAATGGTGGTTAATGGTATCGGTGTACTTGTCGAAGTCGTGTATTGCTTCCAGGGAATCTTCTTTTCCTGAGGCCGTTATCACACGGCTGGAAACCATGTCGCGTTTTATGCCTCCGGCCTGTATGATACCTGCAGGGACAGGGTACAAAGCACCCCAGTAACCGTATGGGGGATCAAAGTCGGACATCTTTACAAGCCTTTCCTGTATCCTGAATTCCTCAAAAAGCTGACGCAATTCTATGAAAGTAAGCACCCCTTCAATAAGTAAGCCCGACTCATACCGCAGGGCTTCATCCTTGGCGTCTATACAGGGTCCTATCTGGACTATTGCAGTATTCTTGTCGTATAGCTGTCTGACGACCATTGCCGTGGCAATCATTGGTGAAACCAGAGGAGCCAGGTTAGGGGTCATCTCAGGATGGAATTTCTCGATGAGCTTGACTATGGCAGGACAATTGGCTGTGATATAGTACTTGCCTCCGGCCTTGCTGAAGAGCTCGGCATAGCTGGCAGCTACAAGGTCAACGCCGAAGGAAACCTCATGGACATAGGCGAATCCCAGCTGCCGGATCATGGCTACGAACTTGCGGTAATCCGTTATATCGTCGAATTCCGAGGCAATGGCCGGTTCAATAAGGGCAGCAACTTTTCTTCCCGAAGCCAGGAGAGCTTTCACTTCTTCCTTGGAATCGCGGAACTCGATTGCACGGGGGGAACAGGATACATAGCAGAGTCCACAGCCTATGCACCTGTCAGGATGTATGGTGGGATGTTCCTTCTGAGGCCTGACTTCAATGGCATTGACCGGGCATACTCTTACGCAGGAATATGAGTTTTTGCATTTTGCATCGTTGATGCTGAGTACCGGAGTTTTTTGATTCATTCTTTTTGACCCTCCCTCGCCTTTATTTCATTCCTGAAAGTTCTTTTTCAAGGATCTCCTCGATCTTTCCGAGGGTTACATTTTCAATTATTGTGTCGTTTATCCGCAGGTTTGGTCCGTTGCTGCAGTGACCCATGCATCGCGCTCCCTTGAATATGACCTTGTCCTCGAGATGGTTTCTTTTCAGGTAGTCCCTTATGAAGGCCACAACCTCCTTGTTTCCCCTTGAGAAGCAGGAACTTCCAAGGCATATCTGCATTTCAGTACCCTGACCCATTTATTACTGTTTTTCAGAAAACAACAAGGCAAATTTAGTAATAATTTCCCTGGGATCAGGTTTTAACAGCGGCGATATAAACCGCCAATCTTGCAGGAAATGGATATTTTAATGCTTTACATCCTGGCCGCCAGATTTTCGAAGGAAAATTTGATTAGTTGATTAACGTACAGATAATCAATGTTATATACATTCTTAGGCATCCTGGCGGTAAACAGATTTTAATTGTTAATAAATAAACATTGTTATTTTAATAACAATAAATCTTTATCTTTGTAAGGAACTGGATTCTCTGATGAGCAAGGACATTGAACAGATATTGAAAAAATACAAGCCCGGAAGAAGAGAGGAGCTGATACCGATTCTCCAGGAAGTCCAGGATGAGAATGGCCTTCTGTCTGAAGAAGCCATCATAAGGGTTGGAAAGTACATGGGTCTCAGTACAACCAAGATCTACGGCCTCGCAACATTCTACGACCAGTTCAGGTTTCTTCCGGCTGGCAAGATAACCATCACTGTCTGCAACGGGACTTCATGCTTCCTCAATGGATCACAGGCTGTGATAAGCGCGATTAGGGAAGCAACAGGCCTTTCCGAGGGGCAGACAAGCCGCGACGGTTCCCTGAGCTACGAAGTTGTAACATGCATGGGAGGATGCAATAACGGCCCCGTTGTCAGGATAAACGATGAATACAGCACCCGCGTGAAACCGGAACAGATACCGGCTCTCATAAAGAAACTCCGGTTCATAATTGAAAATGACTGAATGGAAGACTTGAAAAAATTCCTGACCGACAGGGTTCTTCTGTTCGAATCGGATACCCTGCCGCCGGAAACTGAGAACATTCTCAGGAAAATAAGGAAGGAAAAATCGGATAGTACCGTAATCTTCATTTCATCAGGCACGAGCAGCATCATTTCCGGTTCCGAACGAACTCGTGCAGCAGTGAAGACTTATGTTGACGAAAACGAACCGGGGACGGAAATTGTTAATGTGGGTTGCAATGGTCCGCTGGGTTTCGAACCCATGGTCTGCGTACAACTGCCTGGCAAGAACAGGCTTTATTTCAGGAATATAACCGAGGAAAAGGTAGAACCCCTGCTCAACGGGATCTTTCATAACGATATCGCCAAGGATGATCTGACGGGACAGAGCGGTAGCAGGAGCTTTGAAATGTGGCCGGGCATTCCTTTTATCGAAGATCTTCCATTCTTTTCGAAGCAAAAGAGAATCATTCTTTCAAACTGCGGGTGCAGCGACCCGGAAAGCATTGAGGAGTACATTGCGAGGGGAGGTTACAGGGCTTTTGTTAAGGCAATCAGGCACTATACCTACGAGGAAGTATGTTCCATAGTTGAGAAAAGCGGCCTGCGGGGAAGAAGCGGCGGCGGATACCTCACCGGTCTGAAATGGAAGCAGGCCCTGAATTCACCTGCATCTTCAAGGTACATGGTCTGCAATGCCAAGGAGAGCGATCCCGGGGCATTTACCGACAGGACCATCCTTGAAAGCGATCCTCACAGGCTCGTCGAGGGTGTAGCCATCGCTTCCTATGCTATTGGAGCCACAACGGCATTTGTATTCTTCAAAAGGGATTCAGGTCATGCAATGGAACGTCTCCGGAAAGCCCTTGACTCAGCAAGGGAATACGGCCTCCTCGGACATAATATTCTTTCAAGCGGGTACAATCTTGACATTATAATCAGGAAAGAGCCCGGAGCTTTCGTTTGCGGAGAGGAAACTGCTCTTTTAAGCACCCTCGAAGGCAAACGCGGAATGCCGCAGCTGAAACCTCCTTACCCGGCAACCTCAGGCCTCTTTGCAAAACCTACCGTAATCAACAATGTGGAAACACTGATGAATGTACCCCTGATTATGGAGAAAGGCCCGGAATGGTTCCGCAAGATGGGTACGGCCAGAAGCCCCGGCACCAAGGTGTTTGCAATAGGAGGAAAGGCCCGCCTGACAGGAGTGGTCGAAGTTGAAATGGGTACTACTCTAAGGTCAGTTATCGACACCATCGCCGACGGGGTGAAGGACGGAAAGGACCTCAAGGCAGTTCAGCTCGGAGGAGTTTCGGGGACTCTCATCACCAGTTCGGAACTCGATATCCAGGTTGACTATGATATCATGGCCGAAAAAGGTATTCCGATGGGTGCAGGCGGTTTGATAATCATCGATGAGAATACATGCATTGTAGACCTGGTCAGATACTTCATGCATTTCATCAGGAATGAATCGTGCGGAAAATGCATACCCTGCCGTGAGGGAACCGGCCGTATGCTGGAAATACTCGACAGTGTGATCAGGAAACCTGCAAGCGAGGATTCGGGAAGTACGCTGGAGAGGTTCAAGGGAGTGATGCAACTGGAGACAATCGCATCTGTGATGAAGGATACATCGCTGTGTGGTCTGGGGCAGACAGCACCCAATCCTTTCATGAGTGCGCTCAGAAATTTCCGCGAAGAATTTGAGGAACATATATTTGACCGGAAGTGCAGGGCAAACATCTGCAGAGGCCTCCGGACATTCTCCATCGACGTTGACAAATGCACCGGTTGTACGGCCTGCGCATCAAAGTGCCCGGTTAATGCAATCTACGGAACCCGGCTTCAGCCTTTCTTCATAGTGGAGGACAAATGCACAGGCTGTGGTCTATGTTATGATATATGCAAATTCAGTGCAATAAAGGTGAGGTAGCGACATGCAGTTTACGATAACGGTAAATAACAGGAAAATAAAAGCCGAAAAGGGAGAAACCATCCTGTCGGCACTGAACCGCAATGGCATAATCATACCTACTCTGTGCCGGATGAAGGATTTTTCTCCGACGGGAGCCTGCCGCATGTGTGTTGTTGAGGTTGAAGGCCGAGACAGGCTTGTTACGGCATGCTCACAACCGGTGGAGGAATGGATGGAGATAAGGACTCATTCACCCAGGGTCATAACCGCGAGAAAAACGATTGTTGAACTTCTGCTCTCAAATCATCCCGACGACTGCCTTTACTGTGATAAAAACCTTAACTGCGAACTCCAGAAGCTCTCCGAGGAGCTGAACATACGTGAAAGAAGGATACGCGCAAGAAAAATAAAGCCGCGGCTCGATCAGTCGAGCCCTGCCATTGTCAGAGAACTGTCAAAGTGCATCCTCTGCGGAAGATGCGTGCGTGTGTGTGAGGAAGAGATCACTTCAACATCCCTCGACTTCATCAACAGGGGCAGCCTGACACACGTTGGACCTGCAATGGACAGGGATTTCAATTTCTCGAGCTGCATTCACTGCGGGCAGTGTGTGCTCGTATGTCCCACAGGTGCCCTGCACGAAAAGCACAATATAAATGAGGTTCAGGAATACCTGAACAACCACGAAATACTGAAGGTCATCCAGTACACGCCACTGGTGGCTTCAGGAATTGCTGAGGAGATGGGAGTAAGGTACAACCGCGAATTCGACAGGATACTCAATTCCATCCTGAGGAAAATAGGCTTCGATAAAGTCTTTCTGACCGGCACCGGAACCGATATTTGCGTTTCTGAAATATCGGAACAGCTGGGCAGGTCAGTCGACAGCAATACGGGTACACCTCTGTACATTTCAGCCTGCCCGGCATGGGTAAAATATGCCGAACAGTTCATTCCTTCAATACTTCCACAGCTTTCGACGGTGAAATCACCCCAGCAGATTGCCGGAGTAATTGTGAAAACCCTGGTGGCTGACCAGGCAGGGGTAAAACCGGAGAAGATATATTCAGTGGCTGCCACTCCCTGTATGGCCATGAAGTTTGAAGCCCGAAGGGACGGGATGATGCGTAAGGGGATCAGCGACGTTGATTCTGTAATGACCGTAAGGGAGCTTGCCAGGCTGATAAGACTTTATGGCATCGATGTTACGAATATTGAACCGGAACCTGTCGATGAGCCTTTGTCGGGAAGGACATCCTCCGCAGCCCTGGCAGAAGTATCGGGTGGTTTAGCGGAGGCGGTAACCAGGCAGCTGCTGTATGAACGCATGAAGAGTGAGTCCGACAGGCAAACATTCAGGAAGCTGCGTGTCGGAGGTTCGTTCAGGGAAATCACCGTCCGGCTAAACGACAGGGATGTAAATATTGCGGTTGTGGACGGCCTTGCAGGCCTTGAAAAGCTCAGGAACGCACAGGCAGGGGGGAAGAAATATGATCTGGTCGAGGTGATGGTATGCCAGGGAGGTTGTGTCAACGGAGCAGGGCTTCCCTTCAGTGCCACAAAGGAAGAAAAGAAGAACAGGACGAGGATGATCTATCAGGCTGACGAATCGGATGCCCTGACTCTGCCCTGCAAATCACCAGTGCTGTCAAACCTGCTTGAAAAACTGATAAAAGAGAACAGCGAGATCTCGGATAAGAAGATCTTTCATACACATTTTGAGAAAAGGAACGTTTTGCTTTGAAGACCGAAGACCGAAGACCGAAGACCGAAGACCGAAGACCGAAGACCGAAGACCGAAGACCGAAGACCGAAGAAAAAGGAGGACTCGGATTATTGATAACTGAAGAATACAAACTATGCTTGTTTACACCATAAAGGAACTTTGCCGCACCTGCTATACATGCGTCAGGGAATGCCCTGCCAAGGCGATCCGGATCGTCGGAGGTCAGGCAGAGGTGATCGTGGAGCGATGCATAGCCTGCGGTAACTGCACAAAGGTTTGCAGCCAGGGTGCAAAGGTCTTCCTCAATACCACCGACAGGGTTCTGAAGCTGCTTGAGGAAGAGAAAAAGGTTGCTGCCCTGATAGCACCAAGCTTCCCTGCTGAGTTTTTTGATTACCCTGATCATCAGACCATTGTAGGGATGATAAGGGCGATCGGGTTTGAATACGTGACGGAAGTAAGCTTCGGAGCCGATATAGTTGCCGGAAGGTACAGGCAGCTCGTTAACGAAAGCAAGGAATATTATATAACGTCAGATTGCCCTTCCATTGTCAATTATATAAGGTTTTACCACCCCGCACTTGCAGACAACCTGGCACCGATAGTGTCCCCCATGGTTGCGATGAGCAGGGTAATACACCGGAAATACGGCAATGACACAAAAACAGTTTTCATAGGACCATGTGTGGCAAAGAAGGCTGAAAGCAGCGAGATCGATGAAGCCATAACATTCACCGAATTAAGGGAACTGCTTTCGAAACTTGGAATAACTCCTTCAAACACAGCACCTTCTGATTTTGATCCGCCAGTCGGCGGACGAGGAGCTATCTTCCCTGTAACAAGAGGACTGCTTCAGACAGCCAACATCAATGATGACGCGATTACAGGGAATATTATTGCCGCTGAGGGAAGGATTGGGTTCCAGGAAGCGTTAAAGGAATTTGAAGCCGGCCTGATAACAAAACAGCATGTGGAGCTTTTATGCTGCGAGGGCTGCATAATGGGTCCGGGCCTCTCAAAAAGCGGTAAGCAGTATAGCAGGAGAGCTTCAGTGAGCTCATATGCCAGCAACAAGATGAGCCTTCTGGATCAGGAGAAATGGAAGCAGGAGGTCGAAGCGTACTCAGACCTGGATCTTTCTGTCAGGCACAGGGCTGAGGACAACCGGTTCGTTATCCCTGAAGAGAAGGATATCAACGAAATCCTCATCTCGATGGGCAAGATAACCAAAAAGGACCAGCTCGACTGCGGTGCCTGCGGATATGAGAGTTGTGTGGAGCATGCCATTGCGATCAAAAAGGGTCTGGCAGAAGTGGAAATGTGCCTTCCCTATACCATCGAGAAACTTCATAAATCGGTAAAGGACCTTGCTCTCTCAAATGAAAAGCTCAGTTCAATGAGACAGGCCCTGAAACAATCCGAGAAGCTGGCCCATATGGGACAGCTGTCAGCCGGAATTGCCCACGAGCTTAACAATCCGCTCGGTGTTGTAATTATGTACAGCAATATCCTTCTCGACGAGTGCAAGCCGGATGATCCCCTGAGGGAAGACCTGAAGCTTGTTGTGGAACAGGCAGGAAGGTGCAAGAAAATTGTTGCAGGACTTCTTAACTTTGCCCGGAAGAACCAGGTCAACCACCAGATAGTCAACCTTAACGAACTAATTGCTCATAGTCTCGAAAGCCTTATTGTACCCGGAACGATAACCATAACCGTGTCGGATAAGACTACCAACCCTGATGCTATGATGGATTCGGAGCAGATGATGCAGGTGATAACTAACCTGGTCAAGAATGCAATCGATGCAATGCCTTCGGGAGGAGAGATCCGGATAATTCTTGAGGATTCCCTGAGCGATGTGAGCATTACTATCAGCGATAGTGGTAGCGGTATAAAGGATGAAAATAAATCCAAGATCTTTGAGCCTTTCTTCACGACAAAGGGACTCGGCCACGGGACAGGTCTCGGACTGGCAACAGCATATGGAATTGTCAAGATGCACAAGGGCCAGATAAAGGTTGAATCTAATACAGACACTTCAAGGGGGCCGACAGGAACAAGCTTTAAAATTGTATTGCCACGACGAAAAGAATAGTAAATGAAATGAAGAAAAGCGACTACACAATATTGGTTGCGGATGACGATCCTGACTACCTTTTCCAGACTGTCTTCAGCCTCGAAAAGGCCGGCTACAAGACAGTTTCGGTGGAGAGCCAGGCTGAAGCGGAGTCAGTGATTGCCAAATTCAGGCCTGACCTTGCTATTTTCGACCTGATGATGGAGAGCGACGACAGCGGGTTCATTCTGTGTTACAAGCTCAAGAAGAAATACCCTGATGTGCCGGTAATTCTGGCTACAGCTGTGTCGCGTGAAACGGGAATGTCATTCAGCCTCGACACCGACAAAGATAAATCGTGGATCAGGGCTGACAGGTATCTGGAAAAGGGGATCAGGGCTGAACAGCTCGACCAGGAGGTTATGAAACTTTTAAAGCTTTAGTATGGCTGTCCTCAAAGTCCTTGTAATCGACGACGAACCCGGGATACGTTCAGGAGTAACACGCATCCTGCGGGATTTTCATGTCACTTATCCCTTCATGGATGAGGACTATACATTTGAAGTTCTCCAGGCCCCAACCGGCGAAGACGGCATAACCATGATCGAGAACGACAAGCCTGATATCATCCTCCTTGACAACAAGCTTCCAGGCATCCAGGGCGTTGACGTTCTCGAATATGTGCGTGAACGCAAGTACGATATCGTGGTAGCGATGATCACCTCCTATGCCTCTCTTGATGTAGCCATCAGGGCAACACGTGACGGTGCAACCGACTTCATTCCGAAACCCTTCACTCCCCAGGAGCTTAAGTCGAGCATCGAGAACATCTCCAAACAGCTCTATCTCAGGAAAGTCACCAACAAGATGAAGGAGGAGGGAAAGAAGATAAGATACCAGTTTCTCTCCGTCCTTTCGCATGAGCTCAAGGCACCGCTTAATGCCATAGAAGGCTACCTGAGGATGATGCAGGAGAAACAATCGGGCGAGCGAATAGATGATTATGCACCGGTGATCGACAGGTCGCTTCAGAGGATCCAGGGCATGCGAAACCTGATCATGGACCTGCTCGACTTTACAAAAATAAGGCTCGAAAGAAAGGAGGAAAAGATCCAGGAGGTCGACCTTGAAGAAGTGGCAAGGAATGCCATAGTCACGGTTCAGCCCTATGCCATACAGATGGATGTTAACATCAATCTGGATGTCCGTGGTGATTCAAAGCTGATGGCAGATCCTGAAGATATGGAGATAATCTTTAATAACCTGGTCTCAAATGCCGTGAAATACAATAAGTTCGGGGGCAGGGCGGAAATCATCATCGACAGTACCGATACCGAAGTGCTGTTGGTGTTTTCCGACACCGGGATAGGGATCTCGGATGCAGACAGGGAGAACCTGTTCAGGGAGTTCATGAGAGTGAAGAACGAAAGAACGAAGAATATCTCGGGAAGCGGACTAGGGCTGTCAATAGTGAGAAAGGTTATAGAACTTTACCACGGCACCATAAAGGTCGACAGTACCCCTGAGATGGGGTCAGTATTTACAGTTCATTTACCCAGAAAACAAGTAACTATACCCTGAAAAAAATGAAACTACCGGGAAAAACAGTAGAAAGACTGAGCGAATACAGAAGAACGCTTCTGGATTGCCTCAATGAGAGGAAGAACTTTATCTTCTCGCACGAACTTGCTGCACGGCTGCACATTACAGCAGTCCAGGTCAGGCGCGACCTGATGCTTATCGGATATGCATCGGTACAACGGAAAGGTTATGATGCAAAGGAACTTATCGACAAGATAGGTACTATAATAGACTCCGATGAGAGCATTAATGTAGCGATAATCGGGATCGGTAACCTCGGACGGGCAGTTGCCGGGTACTTCAAGGGGAAGAGATCGAAGCTGAACCTTGTGGCATCCTTCGACACTGATCCCCAGAAGATAAATAAAGTGATCTCGGGCGTGAAATGCTATCCTCACAATGAGATGGAGGAGATCATTAAAAGCCTTGGCATTAAGATCGCCATCATCACGGTACCGGCAGACTATGCAAGGGATATAGCAGAGGAAGCAGTCAGGTTCGGCATCAAGGGCATCCTGAACTATACAACTGTGCCTCTGAACGTGCCTTCATGGGTTTACCTCGAGGAGTACGACATGATCACATCTATTGAGAAGGTTGCATATTTTGTAAAAGAGAATACAATTTAGATTGCTGCAGGTCCGATGAAAATCTTCAGGGGATTTGATAATGTGCAGGGGATCAGGAATCCGGTAGTGACCACAGGCTCCTTTGACGGCGTGCATGTCGGGCACAAGACCATCCTGAACCGGCTGAGGATGCTGGCTGACAAATACGGCGGCGAATCGGTACTCATAACATTCGATCCCCATCCGAGGAAAGTCCTCTATCCTGAAACGGCCGGCCGCGACCTTAAACTTATAAATTCCAGTGAGGAAAAACTCCACCTGCTGAGGAAGGCAGGGCTTGATAACCTTATCATAGTCGAGTTCACAAGGGAATTCTCGAGGACTACCAGTGAAGAGTTTGTGCGCGACTACCTTCATGGAAAGCTTAATGCCAGGGTGGTGGTTGCAGGGTTCAACCACCACTTCGGATTCAACCAGGAAGGAGACTACAGGCAACTGTGGGGATGGAGGGAAAAATACGGATTCGAGGCCGAGGAGATCCCTGAGCAGGAGGTGCAGCACGAAACAGTGAGCTCCACAAAGATCCGCAAGGCAATAAGGGAAGGATATATCCAGAGAGCCAATGCCTATCTCGACCATTATTATATGATCATGGGCACCCCCTCACAACCCTTCACCTCGGCAGGAATGACTTTCATGAAGATCCCGATGATCGAGGAGTGCAAGCTGCTTCCGGCAACGGGAATCTATGCAGTTTCCGCGATATCGGGAGATCACTCATCCAAGGGAATGGCGGTTATATGCGGGAGCTGTGAAAAAAACGAACAGGTAATTGTGAGCCTGTTTGACAATGAAAAGCTTTTCAGGGATCAGAACACTATTCTGATGTTTCATAAAATGATACACGGTACCGTTTCACTGCACGATGAAAAGAGCATTGCCAGGCTGACTGAGGCAAAGGAAGAAATATCAGAGCTTATCTACTGAGGACTGTCAGCCCGGCACACCCTGTTTTTTCGTATCTTTATAGTTTGGTTAACAATGATTTTTTATGCGATTTTCACCTGAAAAGCTAAGGATCCCCGATCAGCGGATGAAACCGTTCATCGATCCGGATGAGATCTGGGATCTGATCAATAATACAAAGCCAGATAAGGTAAGAGTAAGGGAGGTAATAGCAAAATCACTCGACAAGAACCGCCTTACCATGCAGGAGACCGCTATCCTCGTCAATTCCATGGGTACCGATCTGGAAGAAGAAATAAAGCATGGGGCCAGGGAGCTGAAGGAGAA